>CAOKQK010000008.1 GCA_948470905.1 uncultured Lachnospiraceae bacterium
TTTGGGACATTTTTATTTGTGGTCTACTGAGACATTATCATAAATGGCTTATAATTTGATATCTAAACCAAACAGAAAATATTGACATAAGCCCATTGGAATGTTATAATTAACGTGCTGTCAGTCAAAGACAGCACGTTATTCGTTTTATCCTAAAGATATATTCTATAGAAAGAATTTTATTTCATATCAAGAAAAGAGGTGGTTAAAATGACAACTTTATATTTATTTTGTTCAGATGTCAGATTAACCGCTTTGATATACCGATAAGAGTTTCCAGAAAACCTTTTATCGTCATTGCAGCCTATGAGCACATCTGATCAGGATGTGCTTTTTTTGCGCACGGACATTGGGAACAGGTATTCCTGCTTAGACCAATGTCCGGAAAACGGATAGCGGGGCAATGCGAAAAACGAAACAAAGAAAGGAATTAGGGAAACTTGAATCAATTAAAAAAAATTTTATTAAAGCTGCACGGAGAAAACAAAAGTAAACTGCGCTGGCTCTATGTGGACAAACAGATCTATATAGCAAGCGTGCGCAGCAGCGAACAGCCCATCGAGGACGAACGCATTTTCCGGTATCATGAACTGTCTTTCCGTTTTACAGGAACCGGCATGAGACACCCTGAGCGCATGAACCTGTTGGTCTATATCCCACAGGAAACGGTGGACGCCGGGGACACGTTCCCCCACCTCCCACAGGAAACGGCTTCCCACCTCCCACCGGAAATGACTTCTTCTTTCCCTCGTGGAACGACTTCCTCCTTCCCACGGGGAATGACATCCGTCATTCCCCGGGAGGATTATCTGCTGCGGATCCTGTCCCCTGAGATTGCCCGCCTGTCCCTGGAGCTGGAAAACGACCATAAAGATTCCCGCGAAAAAGCCAGCTTTGAATGCCAGACCGTCAACGAATGCATCCTGCGCCGCAGCGGCCTGGTCTATAACCCTGAAAAAAATTCCTATGTCCTGCGTATCCTGTTCCAAATGCCCCTGATCAACGGCACAGGCATTAATGCAAAGAGCGGGCTGAAAGCCCTGCGGGATATTCTGGAAATCATTGAACTGACCTTGAAAAACCTGGACCGGGAAATGCTGAAGACCCACATACAGACCTATAGACGGCAGACGGAAATACAAGACTGGCTGCTTTCCCATGATAAGGTTGCTTTTATCGCCGACGGCAGCATCCTTCCCAGGCAGGGAGAGCAAATGGTTCCCATGGAGGACGCCGTCCCGTTTGCCTCGCCTTCCGATCTGCAGGAAACTCTCATTCTGTCCGACGGGTTCCGGCTCACCGGCATGGCGCTCCCCAAAGGGGTGACAGTCATCACGGGTGGCGGCTACTCCGGAAAGAGTACACTTTTAAACGCCTTGGAAATCGGAATCTATCACCACATTCCGGGTGACGGCAGGGAATATGTGATCTCCCTTACCGACAGCACAAAAATATACGCGGAAGACGGTCGGCCCGTCCATTGCATGGATCTGTCCTGCTTTTTCCGGGAACAGTCCCCTGAACTTTCATTCCGGCGTTTCTCCACCGCCCATGCCAGCGGAAGCGTGTCCCAGGCGGCAAACACCCTGGAAGCCGTCTATGCCGGATGCAGGCTTCTGCTGATCGACGAGGATACCAGCGCCACCAATTTCATGATCCGGGATCCCCTGATCCGCAGGCTTGTTACAAAAGAACCCATCATTCCCTTTACCGACCGCGTCCGTTCCCTCTACAGCCAGGCCGGGATATCCACCGTCCTTGTGATCGGCGGCTCCGGGGAGTACCTGCCGCACGCGGATCTATGCCTTCTGATGGAGGACTACACCCCCCGGAACGTGACCGCTTTGGTCAGGGAATTGACAAAGGCGGCTCCCTCCAAAACGCAGGAAGACGTTCTCCCACTGCCGGAACACCGCCTCTTTAAATGCCCCGAATCCGCGCAGCCTTTTCACATCAGCCAGTGCGTTTCCGTGGACAACGCTCACTATATACAGATTGACGATTACACCAGCGACGTGACCCGCCTGACCTCCCTGGTTTCCCTGGGACAGTTCCACACCCTGGCCTGGCTGCTGGAGCGTTTCTTAAGCGCGCCGGCCGGAAGCGTCAGCGAATGCCGCCAGCTTGCATCCCGGCTGACCAGCCTTATCTTTGAACCGGAAATCATCGACAGGGTTCAGGAAGAAAGCTGTCTGTTTACCCTGTGGCTGGAAGAAATCCGCCCGGCAGATCTGCTGGCCGCCCTTTTCCGGATGAGGGGAATCGAGATTATTACCGCGGACAATAAGCCATAAGCCCCAGGGAGTAAACTTCCTGAAAGTTTACTCCCTGGGGCCTTAACGAATGCCGCAAGGTTCCCATCCCCCATGAGCTTACTGATGGGGAATGGGATTTAAAAATGCGCTCGGATCTGCAGCGGAATATGTTGCCTTCCGGTGCAATTTCGGCGCAGGAAACGCTTTCATCAGCGTTTCCATATCAGCGCCGATGAAACCGGCTATTTCCCGACCGCTTTAGGACTGCTCCGCTGCCTTGTCTCCCACCAGATCAATATTCTTCCACTTCCCCTGGCGATAACGCAGGTATGTAAACAACGCCCCCAAGAGCCAACTCACCAGCAGTGAGAAAAACAGGGCGTCCGGGTGCCCGGACGGCCATTCCTCCGAGGCGTTGAA
Organism: uncultured Lachnospiraceae bacterium; assembly: GCA_948470905.1. GTDB lineage: Bacteria > Bacillota > Clostridia > Lachnospirales > Lachnospiraceae > Acetatifactor. The sequence goes on from CAOKQK010000008.1 coordinate 2,676, forward strand.
ATGCGCCAGCAGATACGCAAGCGGCACTCTCACCACCACTGTGGTAATAAGGGAAATCACCATCGTCGACACTGTATCCCCCGCCGCGCGCAGGATGCCGCCATACACCTGCGTGATACCCATGGCAATATAACCGGCGGCAAGGATCTGCAGACCCCGTCCCCCCAGACTTACCACTTTCCAGTACACATCAGGGTCTGTGCTCTCCTCATTGATAAATATCTCAATCAGCTGCCTTCCAAACAAAAGCAATGCCAGCACGATCACCATAGACGTGCCAAGAGCCAGCATCAAGGCCGCCTTCTCCCCTGACTTCAGACGATCTGTTTTCCTTGCTCCCAGGTTCTGTCCTATGTAAGTGGAAATGGCAAGCCCAAAGGTAAACGCCGGAAGCACGGCAAAGCCGTCCACCCTCATGATCGCCACATTGATGGCAGGCACAAAATCCCCCATCTGGTTCGTGAGGCTCTGCACAAAGACCAGCGCCAGTGAAAACACTGCCTGGGTCACACCGGAGGGAAGCCCCAGCTTCAGGATCAATCCGGCGGTGCCGCCCTTTGGAATGAGCGTCTCTTTCTTAATTTCCACAATATCCTTCATATGGGTCAGTCGGACAATACACAGGATTGCCGAAACCGTCTGGGAAATGATCGTCGCCCAGGCAACACCCTGCACCCCCCAGCCAAGCGCCGCCACAAACCAGATATCAAGCACGATATTCATGGCGGCGGAAACCAGCAGGTACAACAGCGGGTAAAAGCTGTCTCCCAGCCCGCGCAGGATACCCGAGATAATATTATAAAAAGCAACTCCGAGAATCCCCAAAAAAGTGATCTGCAGATAAGCCGCCGCCAGATCCAGATATTTCTCCGGTGTGTTGATCAGGCCCAGCAGCGGACGTGAAATGGGAATCCCCACCGCCATGATGATGGCAGCCGCAGCCACTACCAGCGTAATCGAGGTGCCGATACAGACGGAAAGCTTCTCTTTCTCCTTTGCTCCAAAATACTGCGCCACAAGGATCCCTGCGCCGGTGGATATGGCGATGAAAAGCACCAGCAGCAAGTTGATGATAGGAGAAGAAACTCCCACCGCCGACAGCGCATCCACACCGTTATACCCGTTCCGCTCGATCGTACAGTATTTTCCCACCACGACAGAATCCACCGCAGAATAAAGCTGCTGGGCAAAATTGCCGATCAGCAGCGGAAACGCGAACTTTGCAATCACCCTCACCGGGCTGCCAGTTGTCATATCCTGCGCTCCAAACAGTTTTTTTACCTTTTCAAACACTTTTTCTCCTCCAAAATAAGTTCCCATAAGCGGAACTTTTCCCCCTTAGCACTCTCATTTTGACACCGTCAGGTAATTGCCTTGATATGCTCCGCCGTCCCCATGACCATGATGCTCTCATCCTCCTCAAACACATGGCTGGGATGAGGCAGCGGGAAGATCTGGTTCTGCTTCCTGGTGGCAAGGACACTGACATGATATTTGGTGCGGATGGACAAATCCACCATGCTCTTTCCCAGCCACTGTTTTGGCACCGCGATCTCATAGATACCTATTTCCGGCGTCAGCTCCACATAGTCAAAAATATTGTCTGCGCCAAACTTGATGGCAAGCCGCTCCGCCACCTCCCGCTCGGCATAAGAGACATAGTCCGCCCCGTTCCTGAGGAGCAGCTTCCTGTGGACGTCTCTCGTGGCGCGCGCCACAATATATTTACAGCCCAAATCCTTTAACAACACCGTGATCTCAAGGACGGTCTGAAAATTTTCACCGATGGCAATCACTGCCAGGTCAAAGTTGTCAACACCCAGGGACTTCATAAAACGCTCGTCCGTGGCGTCGCCTATAAGTATCTGCTGGATCAGTCCCACAGCCGCATCCGCCCTCTCCTCGCTGTCGTCCACCGCCAGGACCTCATGCCCATTCTCCAGAAATGTCTTTGCCATATGGCGTCCGAAACGCCCCAGGCCGATTATCAAAACTGATTTCATACCCTCTCCCATCTGCATGCCCCTACACGAGCATAAATCAGGGCAGGCTTAATTTTTCTTCCCGCCCTGATTCTCCCATGTACTCCTGCACACATATCATTTCCAGGAAACTATGGAAACGCTGATTAAAGCGTTTCCCGCGCCGGATTTGCGCTGCGAAGCAGCATAAACCGCTGCAAATCCGTGCGCATCCGCCGGAGGCTCTAGGGAAACACTGATTTAATCAGTGTTTCCCTATGACTGCCTGAAGATTATGCTTCCCGGAAAAGCACAGCTCCCTGAAATTCCTGTCACTTTACATTCTTCCCATACTTTATCCAACCTGTACTTTCTCCAGGGGCAGCCTCGAATTTGTCCCCCTCTTATCGGACGAAAATGCCAGCAGCATGGTGATAGACCCTACTCGTCCGCACAACATCAGAAAAGCCAGCAGCAGCTTGGATACCATTCCCAGCTCCGGCGTAATTCCCAGCGTCACCCCCACCGTCGCCATGGCCGAAACCGACTCAAAAAGCGCCGTCAAAAACGGCAGCTCCTCAACTGCCGAGATGATCACTCCCGCCGTCACTGTCAGGATCAGATACGTCATAAACACACAGGATGCCGTCCTGGTAATCCCTTCCTCCATCCTGCGCCCAAACATCTCAATATTTTTCTTCCTGCGGAAAGTGGCAAGAATGCTGATACACAGGATCCAGAAAGTTGTTGTCTTGATCCCTCCCGCAGTGGAACCGGTGGATCCCCCGATAAACATCAGACAGATCATCACGAAAATCGAACTCTCCGTCATACCTGCCAGATCCACCGTATTAAAGCCCGCCGTCCTCGCCGTCACAGACTGGAACAGACTGGCCTGGATCCTTTCATCCAAAGGCAGTTCCGCATAAAGGGGCTGATTCCACTCCAGCAGGGCAAACACCACCGCCCCTAAGACAATCAGGCTGACGCTTATGGACAGAACCATCTTGCTCTGCAGCCGCAGGCGCCCCAGATGAAACTTCCTCTCCCGCAGATCATGCCACACAAAGAATCCAAGCCCTCCGATGACAATCAACAGCATGATCACCGTACAAAAATACCAGTCTCCTGCCATCCCGGTGAGGGAAGAAAACTGCCCCGTAGTTCCTCCCATCAGGTCGAAGCCCCCGTTGCAGAAAGCCGACACCGCATGGAAAACCGCAAAATAAAGCCCCTTCGCCCAGCCGTACCTGGGCACGAAAGTAAAACTCAGTAAAAAAGCCCCTGCCAATTCCACCACCAGGGTTCCCAGCGCGATAAACTTTGTCATCCGCACAATACCGCCAATCTGGGGCGCCGAGATGGAATTCTGCATAATGGAACGCTGGCTGAGGCTGATCTTCTGCCTCGTCAGCACCATCACCAAAATTGCCACCGTCATAAATCCAACCCCGCCCACCTGGATCAGCGCCAGGATCACCAATTGCCCGAACAACGTCCAGTGGGTAAAGGTATCATACCTGATAAGCCCGGTCACACAAGTCGCCGAGGTCGCCGTGAAAAAGCAGTCCGACACCGGCGTGCCGCCGGCTCCCCTGGTGGCAGCCGGCAGCGCCAGAAGCAAGGTTCCCACTGCGATTATGACAAGATATCCGCCTAAGATCAGCTTCATTGGTGAAAGACTATGCCATACATTCATTTTATGTTTCACTCTGTCCTTAATACTCCATCAGCTTTTCTTCGCCATTCAGCACACGCATTGCCCCCTGGGCCAGAGCCAGCAGCTCATCCTCCCCGGGATACACGGTAAAGGGCGCGATCCACTCCGTCCTCTCCCGCAGCGCCGCAACCACGTCAGCGCCATGGGCGATACCGCCAGTCACAATAATCTGATCCACCTCGCCGTTCAGCACACATGCCATGGAACCGATATCCTTGGAAACCTGCAGCAAAAACGCCTGCTTTACCTCCGCCGCCTTCTCGTCACCCTCACCTGCGCGCTTCGTCACCTCACGCATATCGTTGGTGCCCAGATACGCGTTAAAGCCTCCCTTGCCGATAAGCTTGCCGTACAGCTCCTGCTCGGTATACTTGCCGGAGAAGCAAAGCTTCACCAGGGCGCCGCAGGGCACGCCGCCGGCACGCTCCGGAGAAAAAGCCCCGTCCCCGTCAAAAGCGCTGAACACATCTACCACTTTTCCGTCCACATGAGCGCCCACAGACACGCCGCCGCCCATATGCACCACGATCAGGCGCAGCGATTCATAAGGCTTTCCCACCTCCCTGGCATACCTCTTTGCCACCGCCTTCTGGTTCAGCGCGTGGAAGATACTGCCGCGGGGAATCTCCGCCATACCCGAATACCGGGCAATGGGCATCAGTTCGTCAACTACCACAGGATCCACAATATAGGCCGGCACACCGATAGTATCCCCAAACTCCCGCGCCAAAATACCCCCCAGGTTGGAAGCATGCTGCCCCTGCACGCCTTTTTTCAAATCCTCCAGAAGCTCGTCTGTCACCGCATAAGTCCCGCCGGAGATGGGCTTCAGCATACCGCCCCTCCCCACAACCACATCCAGGCTCTTCATATCAAAATTTTTGGACTCCAGCAAATCCGTGATAATCTTCTTGCGGAAGTCCTTCTGATCCACGATTGCCCCATACTGGCTGATCTCCTCCGTGGAATGCCTCAAAGTCTCCTCAAACAAAAGATTCTCATCCTCAAACACACCAATCTTGGTGGATGTAGAACCGGGATTGATGATCAAACTCTTAATTGCCATTTTTTATACCTCCATGATCATAATTTTTCTATGATAATTCATTATCTTCAGCCTGCGTAAGCTCACAGACACCCATTGTCTTAAGCCGCCAATGCCCACATCCACTCCCTGCCCTGCATTGATACACAACGCCAGCTTGGGAGAAGACACTGACATCCATTTAGCTGTTTTTCTTTAACTCCTCGGATACCACTGCCGCAAGTGCGATAGAATTCACCTTGGTCTCAAAAGTATCGGAACGGCTGGTCAGAATAACCGGAACCTTTGTTCCGGTCAGGATACAGCCGTTTTTCATACCGGGAACAGTATGTACGATGCACTTGTACACAAGGTTCCCTGCATGAATATCCGGGAACACCAACATATCCGCATCACCCTGGATCTTTCTGTCAGAGGCTCCCTTGTGCTTTACCGCCTCGGGATCAACTGCCAGATCAAAGGATAGAGGACCGTCAACGATACAACCGGACAGCTGCCCCTCCTCACACATCTTCACAAGCTCCGCCGCCTCCACAGTGGCAGGCATCTTGGGATTGACTACCTCCACCGCAGCCAGGACCGCCACCTTGGGACACTCAATACCGCAGGCCTTACACACGGGAATCGTATTCCTGATAATATTTGCCTTATCCTCCAAGGCAGGATATGGGATAAACGCAACATCCGTCAGGAACAAAAGCCGGTCAAACTGCGGAAGGTCAAAAACAGCCACATGGGAAAGCGGCGCGCCGGTCCTGAGCCCCACTTCCTTGTCCAACACACTCTTTAAGAAATTCTTGGTGTCCACCAGCCCCTTCATGTACATGTCCACCTCTCCGTCATGGGCAAGCTTCACCGCCTTCAACGCCGCCTGGACCATATCCGGCTCGTCAATGATCCGGTATCCTGCAAGATCCATGTCAATGGAAACAGCAATCTCCCTGATCTTTGCTTCATCGCCCACCAGGACAGCCTCCGCTATCCCACGCGCTTTCGCCTCCTTCACCGCCTCCAGCACTGCGGAATCCTGCGCTGCCGCCACCGCGATCTTCTTCATACCGCAGCCTTGCATCTTTTCAATAATTTCATTAAAACCGTGTCTCATTACTTTTTGCTTCCTTTCTACCCGTCAAGAGCATTTTTCTTTTTTGTCTTTCATACCCAGGCTTATACCTGCAGTATTTTTCCATCGCTAAAATAATAACACGGTCACTTTTAAAATGCAATACCGCAATCAAACACCGATACGGATGCCTTATCAGGATTGAATGACAGGGACAAGCGTGCTATACTTTGAATGAAATTACAGAAACAAATCTGAATTCCATTTATGGAGGAGCAATGGAGAAAAGTGCAAAACACTGCAGCAAAATCCCAGGACGCGCCCGTAATCTTATTCGCCGGAAAGGTATTTTAGAGAGGAGTGAAATTATTATGGAGTCAATAAGCCAATTACCGAAAAACATCAGAAAACATTTGTCAAACGAAGCCTATGAGACCGATCACACAGGCATGTCGGATTCTTCCGTGTTTTTATTTCAGGACAAGATCTTGAAGATACAAAAGAACACCCTGGAAGCTGAAACAGAATACCGCATGATGCAGTGGCTGAAGGACCGTCTGCCTGTTCCACAGGTGTATGCCCATGAGATACAGGGCGATGTCAGCTACCTGCTCATGAGCAGGTGCCCGGGAGAAATGGCATGCGCCAAAAAGTATATATCAGATCCTGACCTGCTGACAGACAGGCTGGCGCAGGGGTTGAAGAAACTGTGGGAAGTTGACATCTCCGGCTGCCCTGCCGACTGGCGTTTGAAGCGGAAGCTGGAGCAGGCACAGTTCAATGTGGAGCACGGCCTGGTGGATATAGAGAATACAGAGCCAGGCACCTTTGGGGAAGGCGGCTTTGCAGGTCCAAAGGAATTGTTGGATTGGCTCTATGGAAATCAGCCACAGGAGGAACCGGTACTTTCGCACGGAGATTTCTGCCTGCCCAACCTGCTGTTTGATGAAGCAACAGCATGGTACATCGACCTTGGCAGGGCAGGGATTGCGGATAAATGGTGCGATATCGCCCTGTGCTATCGAAGCCTGTCCCATAACTACGATGGCGTATATGGCGACCAGCACCGGGAAGGTCTGGACGACCTGCTGCTGTTTCGGAAATTAGGACTTGCCCCGGACTGGGAGAAGATCAGGTATTATATCCTGCTGGATGAGCTATTCTAGGACAGCATCTCTGTCTTGCAAAACAGGATAGAGGCTGCACCTGCATATGGAAAGAGCGCCATTTCAATTGACGCTCTCCCCTGCCCTCTCTATCTCGTCTGCAATACTTTCCGCCTGCTCCAGCTTCCCAAGAAGCTCGGCGGACATGGTCCTTGCTTTCTCAGCCAATTCACTGGCTCCCGTCCTGTCACCCTTCCGAATTGCCTCCATGACATCTGTCCCGATGGCGTGGAACCTTTTGTGCTCGTCACCGATTTCCTTCCACAGGGAGATCAGCCTGCTGTTGCGAATCTGAAAAGCATGGTAAAAATGCCCGAAGGCACATCTCTCTCCGTTGGTCTGAAGGGGCGCCAGCTCCATCCGCTCAACCATCCCATCAAGGCTGTGGGTCCATGCCATATGTGCCTGCCTGGCCTTTTGGATCACCGATTTGAATTCTGCTGCCTCTACGGTTTTGCCCGCCTCTCTCAAATGTCGGAACATCTCCTCTGCCAGAGCGGAAAGCCCGCAGTCAATCTCTCCTACCGACACCGCGCATTCCACATTCTCCCTGGCACTCTCCGCAATCCTGACCGCCATTTCTGTCAACCGCTCTGCATCCTGGCTGTTCTGCTCCATGGCCTTGTTGATTTCATCAGAAGCAGTCGTAATATCCTGAATATCTGTGTTGACTTTCTTAACCTCTTCCACAAGCTCTGACAGCAAATCGGCATTTCCAGAGACTGTAGTATGTACCTGCTCAATCTTCTCACCCATGGCATCCGTCGAGCTCAACGCCCTGGCAAGGCTGCTCTTGCTCTCCGCCGCCGCATCCTTCACTTGCTGCACAAAGGCACGCATACTGTCCAGGTTCATTCTGGTATCGTCAGCAAGCTTGCGGACCTCATCCGCCACCACCGCAAAGCCTTTGCCCTGTTCTCCTGCCCGAGCCGCCTCAATGGAGGCGTTTAGCGCCAGGAGATTGGTCTGGGAGGCAATTCCCTGAACGCTTGCCACCACCTTCTCTATCTCAACAGTAAGATCCGCCAGGTGTTCTATCTTCACACGCATTTCTTCTGAATCCGCCAGCACTGCGTCTTTCAGGCTCACCGCCTCGTCCAGGACCTCCCTGCTCTCCTCATTCCGCTCCGACAGGCTGTGCGCCGATCCTGCCGCCCTGTCCAGAAGCTCCGCCGCCTCACTTACAGTATGGTTCACCTGATTCATCCCGGCGGTCGTCTCTTCCACCACCGCAAGATTCGCCTGGCTGATATCCCGCATCTCATCCGTATAACCAGTCAGTCTCTCGTTCACATAGCGCAGTCGCACATCAAAACCGCTCAGCGCGCTGGTAGCCTCCAGCAGCTTATCCGCGCTCCCGGCAAGATTGTGGAACACCGGCATTTCCGCCATCACTAATACTTCATCCTTCTTCTTTCTCATGCCCCTTCTTTTCCTCCACTCTGTTTGATATCGTGTGCCAAATCAAATACCCCGCTGCAAGCAATGAAATATCAAGCCTGCAACGCTGCTGAGCGCAATGCGTCCAGGGGACGCTGTGGTATTTGACCCTCGCGGCATTCGTCAAGGTGCCGGAGAAGTAAACTTTAAGGAAGTTTGCTTCTCCGGGACTTATGACTCATTGCCCGCGGGAATAAACACTCCATCTTTTAGCTGCCAATAATGTTATCTTATCACAACTGACTATAATAATCTACAAAAAGCCGCACGTCTCTCACAATCTTATGCCTCTGCCCTGTGACAGCTGCTATCGTAACAGCAGGAACTGTTCCAAAGAAACAGCTTTAAAGTTGCATTTGATAAATACATATGGTATATTAGAATCATCCAAAACATCAGATCAGCAAGGAGAAAATGTATGATCACGATAAATTGCCTCACAAGAAAATATGCCGATGCCGTAGTGGAAATGATGCGTGTTTTTTACGCTTCCCCTGCTGTATCTACCAACGGCTCCGAAGAAATATTTCGCTGCGATGTGGAGCAGTGCATAAATGATAATCCCTATCTGGAAGGCTATGTATTTACAGAGGACGAGGACGTCGCAGGCTATGCCATGATTGCCAAAAGCTTCTCCACAGAATTTGGAAAAAGCTGTATGTGGATAGAAGACCTGTATCTGAAGCCGGAGTATCGCGGGACAGGCATCGGGACTGAGTTTCTGGCTTTTATCCAGGAGAAATATCCTGATTCCCTGCTGCGGCTGGAGGTGGAGGAGGAAAACGAACGCGCTGTCCATGTATACCGCAAAAACGGCTTCGACGTTCTGCCCTATATGGAAATGAAAAAATAAAACTATACATTTACCTTAAAGAGGCGTCCCATGAACCAGCTTTCTCTGTTTGACAATACCCAATACACCGAAAATATCACGTCGCTGAAATCTCCTCTGGCAGACAGGCTGCGGCCTCAGGACCTGAGTGATTACATTGGCCAGGAGCATCTGCTTGGCGAAGGCATGCTCCTGCGCCGAATGTTGGAGCAAGACCAAATCTCCTCCATGATCTTTTGGGGGCCTCCCGGCGTGGGCAAGACCACCCTGGCAAGAATCATTGCAAACCGCACAAAATCCAGCTTTGTCAACTTCAGCGCCGTGACCAGCGGCATTAAAGAGATAAAAGAAATTATGAAACAGGCCGAGGACAACCGCGCCTACGGCGTCCGCACCCTGGTATTTGTGGATGAGATCCACCGTTTTAACAAGGCACAGCAGGATGCTTTCCTTCCCTATGTGGAGAAGGGAAGCATCACCTTGATCGGCGCCACCACGGAGAACCCTTCCTTTGAGATCAACGCCGCTCTCCTGTCCCGGTGCAAGGTATTTGTCCTGAAAGAGCTGACAGAGGATGACCTGACCAGGCTCCTGTCCCATGCCCTGTCCGACAGGCATGGCTTTGGAAGCACCCAGATCCACATGGAGCCTGAACTGCTCTCCGTCATTGCAGGCTTTTCCAACGGGGATGCACGCACTGCCCTGAACACCCTGGAGATGGCGGTACTGAACGGTGAGATCGCGGCTGACGGCTCCATCACCGTAAAAAAAGACACTCTGGAACAGTGCCTTGGCAAAAAAACCTTATTATATGACAAAAAGGGTGAGGAACATTACAACCTGATCTCCGCCCTCCATAAATCCATGCGCAACTCCGACCCTGACGCTGCAGTCTACTGGCTTGCCAGAATGCTGGAGGCGGGGGAAGATCCCCTTTTCATCGCCCGCAGGCTCATCCGCTTTGCCAGCGAGGATATCGGCTTAGCCGACAGCCAGGCACTGCCTCTGGCGGTTGCCGCCTATCAGGCGTGCCACTTTAACGGCATGCCTGAATGCAATGTGAACCTGACCCATGCGGTGGTCTATCTGTCCCTTGCCCCCCGCTCCAACGCCCTCTACCGGGCATACGAAACCGCCAAAGCCGACGCTCTGACCCAGCTCTCAGAACCCGTTCCCCTGGTCATCCGCAACGCCCCTACCCGGCTCATGGACGACCTGCACTATGGGGAAGGCTACGTCTACGCCCATGACACAGAAGAAAAGATTGCCCATATGACCTGTCTGCCCGAGAACCTAAAGGACAGGCGCTACTACCGGCCCGGAACAGAGGGCGCGGAAAGTACTTTCAAGGAACGCCTGGATAAAAGCCGCGCTTTCCGGCTGGGGGATGATGGGCAATGAACTCCCCCAGCAAAGCTGCAGGAAATTATGCCCGAAAAGAGTAAACCAGACCCATCACATTTTTTTCAGTTCCCTCAGGAACTCGATCATCCGCACCGCCTCCCTGTGAAGCTCCATCTCCTGCTCCTGGGCAGGCAGCTCCTCCACATAGGCTGCGTCCTCAAATTGTGCCTTAAATTCCGCAATCTTCGTCCCGTTCATAATAAGCTCCATCCCATTCAGGACCGTAAGCCGGATAGAGAATTCCACCTTGTCCCAGGGCAAAAGCTTCTTGTCATCACCGTAACAGCCCCTTGTGGTGATCAGGAATTTTTCGTAAATAAGAGGGTACTCCCCCTCAGACAACTGGATGCCGCTGTCACGAAATTCCTTCAAATAATCCGTGGGATCCCCTATGTAGGTAAACAGCCCCGGATGCTCACTGTTCACAAAATGCCCCAGCTCACAGTGCCCGCTGATATATTTGTACACCTCAAAGCGGCTCGCCAGCCTGATCATCCTGTTGTATACGTCCTTCCCGGGAATATCCTGTGTAAGCAACGGCGCTTCTTCCTTTCCGGCATCGGTCTCCACAGCCCCTGCATCGGCTACTGCTGCCTTTTTCCCATGCCTCCCGCAGGCTCCTGCCTCCTTTTCCCCAGGCTGCAGCTCTCCCTGCAGTACATTCCGGTACTCCTGCTGGGCCGTATCCAGGTTCAGCGGCTTATATCGGCTTTCAAAATATTTCTTCCTGCCAAAGGGCGCATAATTTTCATCCAGCAGGATCATCTCCCCGTTGCCAAGATCCGGATACTGTCTGGCGATCCGCTTCAGTACCTCCCATTCGTCCTGAGAATTCTCCTTATTATCCTCCTCCACCTGCCTTAAAGCCCTGTCAATCTCCTGTTGGTCGCCTGTCCCCCAATAAAGCGGATGCGGGTCAAAATTCGAGTGATAAGACCCTCCTTCATAGCAGAAAAAACAGGAACAGGGAATCTTTTCGTACAACTCCTTTTTTGCCCCGTCCAGATTTTTCACGACCAGGTTATAGCAGGCGTTTACCACCGGCACTCCGCCATGGGCCACCAGATTGGCGATTGCCAGCACGGTAAGCGGCTGTGTATTCACCACCATCCCCGGCACCAGAAGCCCTTCCTCATAGACCTCCTTCATATAGTCCTCGGACACTCCTGTACCCCAGGACCGCCACAAAAAGAACGCAGCCACAAGCCCAAAAATAACCGCCGGAATAAAGCTTTTCAAGATAAGGCTTACGCCCACAGCCAGCACCAGGCTGAGGATAAAGTTCCGGATGGAACTGCTCCGGCCTTTCAGCACTTTCCCGATCAATTCGTCCTTTTTGCGGATCCGCGCCGGATCCGCATGGATGCCGGACTTTGTACTTGCCTCAAACTGTGAATAATCTGTCATTATTACACCCTCCCTGTGCGCTTCAGCGCACCCGCCAGTCAACACTTGGAAGTTTACTTCCACTTATATCCCCTTTTATATGCCCCGGCACGCCCTTAGTTCACGGCTGCGCTGAAGCCTTCCCGCCTTTCTCCGCCCTCATAACAGGCCAAAGGCTAAGGATCTGTCTGAAAAATTTTACCATACTGCACCATCATATACAAGCATTCTTTTTTGCCGCTTCCATCTGGCTGCGGGACAAAAGTGAAAGCCCGGTCCCCCTGTCCAGCACCAGATATTCCGCCAGCTGTTCCTCTGTGACTTTTTTCCTGCCTGCTTTTGTCATCTTGGAGACAGACACATAAAAGGCCGTACTGCGGTCTGCCGCAAATACGGAAACCTTAAAATAACAATCCGCTTCCCCGCCGCCAAGCGGCTCCAATTCCGCCAGCACCGCCGTATCTCCCAGCAAAAGCCGCGAAAGAAAGGTTTCCTCCTGCCCACAGCGAAGCCTGACCACCGTTTCTTTCGCCCATTTCCCGGACGCCTCGCAATACGGAGCCCGTCCCTGCGTCCAAAACGCAATCCCAAAACGCACCACAGCGGCAAGAAACAAGAGGATAAGCAGCACAATACACACCGTTCCCGGCATGTTAAACAGTATATTCCCACTTTTTCCAGTGATAACAGCACCATTATTTTTCAGCGAAAGCACCTGCTCCCAGAACACCCCACCCCCCGGCAGCTGCGTCAGGGCTTCTTTCCACGCCCCATGCCACTTCCATATCCAGACCGACTTCTCCGCATCCAAGACCGCCCTTACAGGCATATGGAACACAGCCAAAAGAAGCCAGTACCAGACGGCCAGGACAATGCCGCACCACTTCGCAAAAGCCGGCCGGCGCACCCTGCCGCATTTGACACACAGTAACGCACCGGATTTTGCTACGAATCCCGTCACTGCAGAATAGATTATTATATCCAGCAGCGTAGCATGGGAAGCCTGAATACCGAATGCACACAGTAGCGCCGCCGCTGCCGTAATGACCAGCATCCCCGCTGCCGCTGGCAAAAATAAAGGCGAAATCTTACCTGATGGCTGATATGTACGATTCATACTTATTAATCGTGCCCTCCACTATATCAAAATAAAAAAGTCCCCTTACCTCCAGCATTTAAGCTCCTTAGAGGCAAAATCGATCGCCTAAATATGCCCCGCTATACCTTCCGTCAATACATAAGGGAATACCAGCGGACTGAAAGGGGAATGAAACAGCCCGCTTTTCCCTGAGACAACGGGCAACCCGTCCTGTTCCATTCGACATGCCTGTGTCCATTCATATTATAAAATGCTTTGTCACATAAAGCAATTGCTTTTTTATAAATAATTTATGCTTTTTATCTCAAAGGATAAAATAATAGGGACAGGAGGTCTGTTATGCAAAATGACAATGTTGCCTTTGAGAATAAGGATTATTATATTGAAGTCGGACTGAACATAGCATTTTATCGCAAGCGTGCAGGAATGACACAGGATAACTTAGCGGAAAAAGCAGGTCTAAGCCGTTCTCATCTCAGTGCCATTGAAGCGCCTAATATTATCCGTCCTTTTTCCATGGAAACGCTTTTCAATATCGCACGCTCCCTGAACGTTGAACCATATAAATTACTGCAAGTCAGAGAGTAGAACTCTTTAAATGTTTGACTTGGAAAAATTTATCAATGCCCGTGCCTATTTATTTCCCATCATGAATCATGAAATTACGTCTGCCTGTTGCCTTAACCTCCTGCAATGCGATGCCATTCACGCAACAGGGAGTTGCTTTACCAAACACTTACTCCATGATACAATCATTTCGTACCATGAAACAAGGTTGACACAAAGATTCTACTTGTCATCTTCCGATCTCACGCGCGCCGAAGCGCACGATTTCCTAGTACTGCGTTGCGCATATAACAGTGAATGTCAGCGCTGGATATTTGTGCCAAGGCAAGGCGGAAGAAGGAAGCGATGTGGCTCCATCGCTGACTGATGACAACGCAGCATTGGTGCAAATAGGCGGTGCTGAATTCACTGTTAATTGCGCAACACAGTACTATTACAATGCTGACACGAAAATTCATTGTGTCAGCTCCTGATCCCATGTGCGCCGAAACGCACAATATCTTAGTATAGTTTTAGAAAACAGAGGAGGATTATCATGACTTCATTAATGACAAAGACAGCGGACACGCTCAAGACACTGAGACTCGGAAACGACCTTACTCAGGACCAGCTCGGCGAAAAGGTTCATGTATCGCGACAGGCCGTCTCACGGTGGGAAAACGGGGAAACCATGCCTGGAGTAGACACCCTGAAAGAACTTTCGCAGTTGTTTGGCGTAACGATCAACAAGCTCCTTGGCGAACCCACAAGGCTTGTCTGCCAGTGCTGCGGAATGGAGCTTGACGAAAATTCCATCAGCTCGGATCCCGACGGCTCTGCAAACCCGGATTACTGCAAATGGTGCTATACAGAAGGAGAATTTGTCTACAAATCCCTGCCGGAACTCATCGGGTATCTTGTAGAACATGTGCCGCTGGGAAATCTCACCCATGAACAGGCGGAAAAATATTTCACAGAGCAGCTGAAAGAGCTTGACTATTGGAAAACGGCCAGGTAAACACCCCCTATGTCCTCCGGGCAATCATGTTGTAAACCTTACCAAAATTTTCAGCATGATTGCCCCCATTCAGCAAACCCTATTAGCAGGTCAATCCCACTCTAAATCATCACCGCTTTCACGAAGAACTTAATCCTGTTCTGTCATTGCAGCAGCTGTTTTTTGTAATTCACAAATCCTTTCCTGTTCTGCTCCTTCCGCATACCTCAGAAGTCCGGACACTCCTGGTATCTCGCCGCGGATAATTTGAAGAAGGAACCCGCACACCGCAGGATCAACCAACGCTGCCGCTTCCTTCAAGTACGGGAAAGCAATATCATCCACGATGAGGTAACGGAGACAGTCACATAACCCATACCCTTTTCCCCTGTCCGGAACATCGGACAAATGTGTCAGCAGATACTCCGCCCCGTCTTTGCCATAAAATCGGATTATGCTGCGTATCACTTTCAACGTATCGTCCATAAATGAGGGCTGATAGCAGTCATCGTCTAGCATTTCCAGGAATTTTGAAATGTCTGAAACGGAAAACATTTCAGGATGTTGGATAAATTCTCTGCTTATTTCTCCATAATCCCACAGGGTTCCCAAGGTATCGTTTCCATTTTCATCGAACATGGGAACATGATCTGTGTGGATGCCGTCAAAGAAATCTATTTTTTCCTCCAAAGACATGGTCTGATAAGTATTTTTCTTATAATCCTTAAATTTTTCGAGGATTTTCAAATATTCCTCATGTGACTTTACCGGTTCATATGCCATGTCTCCAATGCCTCCTGTCAGAATTAGAAATCCTGCTTTATTATACCATGATTTCGTGCGCTTCAGCGCACCTGGAAATCAGAAGTTGGCACGATGGCCTTCTGTGCCAACATTATACCACAATACTCACAGGGTGGAAACAGAAAGTTTTCAGCCGGATTTACTGCATCATATAAGTATCAAGGTATTCCACAACTTTATCCATATACCTGATATAACATTTGTCATCGTTCTGCAAGGCGTGCCCTGAATGGGGAAATTCAATATAATCATGGATCACATTATTTTCCTCCAGCGCTTTCTTCAGATGTTTGGACGAATCAAACGGACACACCTTATCATAAACGCCATAGGCGCATACAGTGGGTACAGTGTTTTCATTTACCCACATATAGGCGGAAATATCCTTGACCGCATCCTCATACTCCGGCGTACCGAGCATTTCCGGCTTAATTTCTTTCCCTGCCATGATGCCAAACAGCCCTGCCGCGGCCTCGGGACTCTTGTCTAATCCATATGTTGCCCAATCCTCCGCATAAAAGCTGGCAGGCCCCACAGCCTCAAATACCATCTTTACGGGAACAGGGGAGGTATCTGCGTCACGATAAGCATACAAGAGCGCAAGGCAGCCCCCTGCCGAACCACCCGAAATTGCCATACGATCAACCTGATAGCCAAGTTTTCCTGCTTCCTCCACCACAAACGGAATACTTGCCTTGATTTCCTCCGACTGGGAATAAACGCTCGCTGTGGGATTTTCCTCATTTTTCAAAGAATAATTGGTCCCTGCTGCCACATAACCTTTGGAACAAAGCCATTGGAGCATTTCTTTATCATCTGCCTTATCACCTGTAGTAAATCCTCCTGCATGAAGATATACCACCAAGCCATAGCTCTCCTTCGTATCGTCAGCGGGAACATACAAGTCAAACTTATGCGCTTCGCCCTCACCATAAGAAAGATCTGTATAAATTTTGCCAATCTCATCAGTCCAGACTACCGCATAATCCTTTGCCCATGGCTTGTAAGCAGCCTTGAAAACCATAGAGCCCACAAAGGAGATGAAAAATATGATAATGCACAAAAAAACAAATAACCCTTTTCCTGTCTTCTTCTCCCTGATCATAAAAAATTCCCCCCAAACAAAGAACCGCCGACCATCAGATTCAAAAAGGCCCTGAGCGCCAGCCTGCCTAAAATGACACCGGCAATGGCAACGATTACTACAATGATAATCCTCTTTTTCATAAGTGTCATGTTTCATCTCCTATTCCCGTTCCCGCCTGCGGGAACTTTTCCGCTTGCGGGAACTTCTCTGCTTGCGGGAACTTTTCCGCTTGAGCGAGCTTTTCCGCCTTCTTCTACGCCCCCTTGACCGGGAGCAATTTTCAGCTGCTTACTGCGCATCTGAAAATTCTCCCGGGGCGTCTTTCGTTTCGTAGCTGTTCCTGTGCATGCTATTGACAATTGCATTTTGTTACGTTATAATGGTGAAACAATTGTAACGATGATACAATTATATCATCAGCTGGTAAACTGTCAATATAAGAGGCGAAAATGAAACAAACCACGCGAAATGTATCACCGATGAGCAACCAGGGACGCAACGCCTATGTGGTGGAACATCTGAATAATGCCTTTCTCGAACTGCTCTCCCAAAAGCCATTACAGGATATTACCATCAGCGGGCTTGTAGAGAAGGCAGGGGTTGGAAGGGCTTCCTTTTACCGTAATTATGATTGCAAAGAGGATATTCTGAAAGCACATATCAGGGCTCTTTTCCATGAGTGGACAGATGAATGCAGCGGAAACAGCGCAATGCCCTTAAGTGGGCAAATACGCATGATGATTTCACATTTTGAAGATCACCGTTCCTTTTACAGGCTCCTGAACGAAAGAGGCCTTACTTATCTTATGAAAGATGTCATAATCGGTATCTGCGGACCGAAACCCGGAGACGAGAAAACCCAGGCATATGCCTCGGCTTTTGTTGCCTATACACTGTACGGCTGGATCGAGGTATGGTTTCAGAGAGGGATGAAGGAGTCTGCCGATGAAATTGCGGAATTATTTCAAGCCCAGGGGCTTTAAGACATTACGGATGCACCCGGATTTATGAAAGAAGGTAAAACATAAAATGATTTACAGAACATTAAATATTTCAGAGCTAAATAGAGAACTGTTTGCCGATTTTATCCGCCACCAGGTAGTTAATGATTGTTGGCGCAGGGAAAACGATGCCTGGGTCATTAAACCAGATCCTTTTACCGATGATTGGTCAGAGGAAGATTATCAGGAACTGCTTACGCATCTGAGGGAAATCTGCCTGTCCGGCGGCTTTATTTATGCTGCATTTTGGCATGGAAAACTAAAGGGTTTTGTGTCTGTGGCGCCTGGCAGGTTCGGAAATAAAAAAGAATATATGGACCTGACAAATATACATGTGTCAGAAGATATGCGGAGAAAAGGAATCGGCAAAACACTTTTTCTGGCGGCGGCTGCCTGGGCCAGAGACCAGGGCGCAGAAAAGTTATATATTTCTGCACATTCAGCGGTAGAAAGCCAGGCATTTTACCATTCGATGGGCTGTATAGAAGCCACGCAGTACCAACAAGGGCATGTTGATAAAGAACCTTTTGATTGTCAATTAGAGCTATCCATTAAAAAGATTCCATCTTCCCTTCTTCCAACGGATGGCGCCTATACGCCATAGCCGTTGGACAAGGTTTCCCATGCCCGAAAAACCACATTTTACATAACAGCAGCTCCTGTTCACCATTTATAAAAAAATCATTTCTCAGCTGAACGTATGACATACCGATAATGGGGCATATCTACACCTCTGTAGTGTTTTGTCCATGTATCTGCCCGCGTCATTCCGTTTCTGAGTGCTACATTTTGAGACGGAATATTTGTATCCCTGATAATCGAGCAAACTTCTTCCGCCTGTAATATATCAAAAGCATATTTTTTACAGGCTTCTGCCGCCTCTGTGGCAAATCCCTTATGCCAATATGCCCTGTTGAGGAGATAACCTATTTCAAGAACTTCTGTTTCCTTCCACGGCTGCATTGTAAGCCCGCATTGACCTATCAGTTTGTCATTTTCTTTTAGAATCACCGCCCACAAACCAAAATTCCATTTTTGATAACGGGAAATCTGTCTGTCTAACCATTCCCACGCTTCACTGTCGCTGAATGCGCCTTCATACGCATACATTGTTTCTTCGTCCTGTAAAATCTCACATAAAGAATCAAAGTCGTCTTCCTTTAGTTCCCGTAAATATAAGCGTTCCGTCTCAAGTATCACCCTTACACCTCCCATGCCTGAACATTTCCCTGATCACGTCATATGCCATCTTGGGGCGGCGGTACTCATCTACAATCCCCTTGTTATTGTGGCTGCGCGCCCTGGTGGAAAACCATTCTTCTTCTGTCACACGGCAGTCCGCAAACTGCCACACAAATACCCCGCAGATATCGGGATGATTCATATACACTTCCAGGTTTTCCCGAATAATATCAGCCTGCCGCTCCTCGCTCCATTTGCTCCGCGCCCTGTCGCGATAGCCGTAAATCGCCGCGGCTCCGAACTCGCTGACGATGATCGGCTTATCAGTCCCGCCGGATGCCCGGATCCAGTCAATTTCTTTCTGATTTGTCTCTCCAACAGGCACATCCTGGTACCATCCGGAATACATATTAAAGGATACCACCTCCGGCAGGTCAAGGCAGATATCTGTCAAATGCCTGCAGGTGGCGGATGTCGTTGGCCTGGACGTGTCAAGTGCCTTAATCTGGGCATACTGTCTGGCATATTTCTCCCTGCCCTCCGCCGTCTCGCTGGCGCACTCATTCAAGATGCCCCAAATGATAATAGAAGGGTGATTATAATGACTCTCTATCATTTCATTGATGCAGTCCTCGCACTGCCTGTCAAAATTTGGGTTCTGCATCCTTTCCAGTCCAAATCCTCTGGCATGGTTCTCCTCCCAGACAAATATTCCCCGTTCATCGCACAGATCCAGGAAACGCTCGTCATTAGGGTAATGGCAGGTCCTCACCGCGTTAGCCCCCATATCCGTCATCAGATCCATGTCCTGCATCATCAGCTGGAAAGGCACGGCGCATCCCACGACAGCATAGTCCTCATGTCGGTTAAAGCCTTTTAAAAAGATTGGTTCCCCATTCAACAGGATCCTCTTACCCGACACCTTTACCTCACGGAATCCCACTCTGTCTATCATATCGTCCACAGAAATGCCGTTCACGGACAAAACCGTGTTCCAGCGATAAAGTGCAGGATCTTCATGAGACCAGGCTGCTGCACCATTAAATACCTGTTCCGCCATAAGGACAATCTCGGAATCCGGATCTATCCCAACCTTATCCCAGTTTGCCCCTGCCACCGCAAAGACCTGGGGGCAGCCGCCGTCTCCCTCCCTCTCCAGAAAGCTTTCCACAGAAATTTCCGCCGGTTTATCCGCAAGGTTCCTGATCTTGATCTCAAGCCTCCCCTTCCATGCCCCGTCTTCCAGAGAAGGCGTAAAATGCATGCCGCTGATATATGTATCCGCCACATGTTCCATGGCAACAGGGCGCGTGATCCCGCCGTAAGTATAATAATCATTGGGGACATGCAGTGCGGAATGCTCGCCGAATGTATTGTCTGTCCTCACTTCCAGCCTGTGCCGCCCTTTTTTCACATTCTTTACAACGGCAGAAAACCCCGTAAAAGCGTTATAATGGTGTGCAACCTGTTCTCCATCCCAATATACGTCTCCTGTATGGCTTACGCCCTTAAACTCCAGGCGAATATTTCCGTCCTGCTCCACATATACTTCTCTGGCATAGGTGCCGGTTCCCCTTGTTTTCAGCAAATCAGGGTGTTGTTCCATACATCCCGGGACTGCCAGCCGATAGACCTTGTCGCTCCCGTCCAGCCGAAAGTCCCATACGCCCTCCAATTCCTCTGCTTTTCTGATATAATGCTGCCTGAATAATCGAATCATTTTCTTTTCCTCCCAGTAAAGTTCCCGCCTGTGAAAACCTTCTCCGCTTCCACCGCTGCTCTCCTATGTGCATAAAAATTATCTGTCCTTGAAAATTATACCATGTCCATCATGCCCACAAAATACCCAATGATTTCCGCCCACAGTCTACCTGCACATAACTCCCTATTCCTCATTATCACAATGTGGGCCGAATATATGACTCATTTCGCATCCACTCAGCCCACTCCAACTCACAAAGCCTCACACCTCATCCCCTCCGGGACCGGAAGTTTTGAAGCAGCGTCTATTGTCTTTCCCATCCCAGCCCATACTCTCTCAGCATCCGTTGTCCAAAAGGGAACGCAGGATCATAATATGGTACTCCTCATCCTGAATGATCCGCCTCAGCACTGCATTGACACAGTCATCCTGAATTGCATTGATGTGCATCTTGTATTGCCGGATCGCGGATGTTTCAGCCTCTATATCCGCCTGAAGCATCTGCGGGATGCAGTCCGGCAAAGTCAGACAGGACGGGGACCACAGGCCGTTCGACCGTTTTGCCTCAAAGCACACGCAGCCGCCCAGCAGGTGGATCAGCTCCGCAAGCTTTTGCAGATGTATCATCTCCGCCATTGCAATCCCCAGGATCGTCCGAACCAGCGGGCAACGTTCGGCAGACATCCTGTTTTCATTATTGATGTACTGTAAAATTGCGGATAACTCCGACACCGATCCACAGTAATCAGCCATTAATAAGTCCGCATAGCAGGTGTTCCTTGCCCTCACCTGGATTGGCGGGTATGGAAGGTCTACCATGATCGGCTTTACCCCCTGCAGATTACAGTCATTGGTTATTGGACCCATGTTTCTTTCCATGTGAAACTCGCTTCCTGAGATTTTTATAGTACTATTATATGCCCCTCCTCCCTGCCGCGTCACTGATCCTGCATTGCTGTGCAGATCCTTAGTATCGTATGATCAGATGCCGGTTCCCTCGTCTGTCCGTCTCCATGGCAAGTATTTCATAGTGCTAAATGGGAGCGGGAAGGATCCGGCACTTTACGCCGCCTGCTTTCAGGGCAGCCTGGAAACGGATTGCCTCGGGCCGGGTCAGCCCGGACAATGGTTCTATTACATACTCCCCTGAGCTGGTGGTTCCTGCGGTTCGGAGAGTTTCCTTTGCCTGCTCCGGTGTCAGTCCCCGCAGCTTAGCCAACAGTTCAGGCAGCAACGTATTGTTTTCCGGCTTTTCCTTGATCCAGATGGCAAACCGGGTGGTGAGCATAACTCTCCTGGGGCGGCCAGCCTCATCCATCCAGAGCCGGACCCACAGGTGGGACAGCTCTATCTCAATACTGCCGTCCTCCAGGCGCCGGACCTGTTCAGGATAGTACTGAAAAAACTGCTCTAAAGTGCAGTTGTGAATGAAAAGATTGGGGACAATCTGATCCACGTCAAAGGCATATTGTTCCATTCCTTTGTCCACCCAGCCAGCATTGGTCAGATGCAGTTCTTCCCAATGGCGTGCCAGATACTTCAAATCCACCCCCTGGATGTTCAGCATACAGGGAAGACGGTCCTCCAGCTGCCCCAAAAATGCCTGCCTGCGGCCGGGGCCTTTCAGGTAGCTTTTGAGAGCCGCATTGTAACTGGAAACCAGCCTGGCGGACGGCGGGAAAACAAACATGACCTCGGGATGGTCAGGACAGCGGAAATTGGGCATGATCCGATGTACTTCCAGTTCCCTGTCACCCGACAGGGGGATTTCCCACAGACAACAATCCGAGAAAACACATTCCACCAGCTCCGTTTCCCTGTGACATATGGGGCATACACTGCGATCCCCGCCAAACCAGAGACTCACTGTGTAAGTACCCAACATCTGATCATCTCCCTCCGAAGGCGGGGTATAGGTGTGGAATTGATACCTGCCGCCCATGTACTCCGCGAAACTCTCCAGAGTAACCTCCTCCGGCACAGGCCGGGCCGGCGCCTGCTTCTCCTGAAATGCCCTGATATATTTGGGCGGGAATCGGTATCCCTCCACTCCCAGCAGTTTAGCTGCCTCCTCCAAATACCATGCCCAGTATTTTATCTCCCGCACCGCCCGCTTGCCCGGATCTCCCTCCGAACCTGCATCCCGCCAGGCCATGGCGGCATTTTTTGCCGTATCCCAGTCATATGAATCCAGATCGCTTTCAGCGACGCCGTCACACCAGGGTTCCAGCAGTGCCTCATCCTCCAGGGCCACCACCAGGGCGTCCCAGGCTGCAAGAGCCGCAGCGGGTGCGCTGTCGCTGCCCCTTTCATCCACAATTGTCATGAAATCACCAATGACCTCGCTCTCCCCATGGAGGGCTTCCACGGAAATCTTTCCATCCAGGTAAGCCCTGGTCCGCTTCAGAAGATGCTGGGGACGCTTGTCCTCCCCGTCAAAGGCACACCAGATGCGGGACACCTTTTTGGCACAGGCCAGAGCCAGCTCCGCCCGTTTCTTCAACGGTCCAGTAAGAGCACGAGGGACGCCGGATCCCCGCTCCCTGGGTTCCAGCGGCCCCATGGCTTCCCACAGCCTCCGACGACCCGGAAAGCTGAGCACCCCTGTCTGTGCAACCTCGTCCTCCGCCAGCCTCAAAACAACTTCTTCCGTATTCTCCATCGTTTTTTCCATCAAAACATCTCCTTGGAAATCCTGCATCTCTCACAACAGGCAGCACTTGTCTGTTGCGAATATTGCGATCAGCAAAATGCACTTAATCCATTACCGTTTTCTTATCATAGCTATAATGATTTGTTTTAATATGAGTCTTCTCGCTTCCTTTTCTGTACAATTCAAAATGGGTATATTCATTTTGAAAAAAGCTGAATTTTCTTCTCAAATACTTTGCCATCTGCCTATCCGCCGTAGTTATGATAATCTGTGTTCCGTTTATGGCAAGTTCCCTCAGCAGATCAACCAAATTCAGCACATGCATATCATCCAGATTCGCCACCGGCTCATCCAACATAAGAAATCCCGGAGCATTGGGAGCATTTTTATGCAAGGTTATCATAACAGAAAATGCAAGCGCCATCCTTTGCCCTGTGCTCATCTGAGAGCTTTCCACTACTTTTCCGTTGCTGTTTCTGACAATACTGATTTTGCCATCATTGATCTTCAGCGTTCCGAATTCTTTTGGCCTGTGAAGAATTCGGAAAAACAGTTCTATCTGCCTTTCATTTTCCTGCAGAAAGTCCGCCATGATATCCTCAAGCTTTTTTTGACGACAAATTAAATTATATGCTTCCTGGCATATTTTGCTCTTTTCCTCCAGCTTCTCTTTATCCTTTTGCAGCTTTTCAATATATGATTTTCCATATGCATTTTCTCTCTGTTTTCTGTGGAGTTCCTGTGCATATTCCACCCTCTGTTTAAAACTTTTGAAGTCTTTTGCCCATTGCTGCAAAGGCAGGGCTGCTGCAATATTCCAACTTGAAGTCAAATGTTCAAAGGAAGCTGCTTTCAACTGAAAATCCTTCCATTCATCCTCCGAGAAAACACCTTCTTCAGTTTTCAGATACTGCTGCAATTCCTGTTCCTGTCTCTCCCATTCCTTTATCTGTCTGGTTTCTCCTTCTATTCTTTCCTTCAGCTCCTGAATCATCTTGTCAAGATAACTTATCCATTCCACACTTCCGTCATATCCCACAAATTCATTACTGTGTAGTACTGTCTTTACATAGTTCCATGTTTTTGCATGATGATCCATCCAGATCTGCAGCTTCTCAATTTCGCATTCTACAACAGTTATAATTTCCTCAATGTTTTCTCTGCCGCCCAAGTCAATCATATCTCTTACACTTATAACAGCCAGCTGTTTTTCCTGCATTTGGGCTTTCATCAGGTTCATTTCCCGTAATTCCTTCATCCCTTCATTTAAGGTCTGTTCTTTTCCTGTCCGGCTGTCCAACAGCCTCTGAAACAATATATTGTCTGCTTTCTCATATTTTTTATGTCTTTTCAAAGCTTCCTTCAAAGCACCAGTTTCCTTATGATCCGCTCCACACATAGGGCAATGGATAGCATCCGGATGAAACTTTATATAACGCTCCGATATGGAATATATTTCCTGCATCACCACATTCAGACTGTCTTTCAATCCTTTTTGTGCCTCTATATCTTTTGATATTTCATTTATATCCATCTGTATCCCTCTGATTTCCGCCTCCTTTGCTCCTATTTGTGAATCTAACTGTGCAGCGTCCGCTTCCACATCCAAAACATTCCGATATTTCACAATCCATTTCGATAATTCATCCTTTTTCGCAGCGTTCTGTTTATATGTATTATCCCACTCCTGAAAATCCCACTTGTCAGAAAACCTGTCTTCCACTCCTTTTCCCTGGCGATACAGATCATCTGCTCTTGACAGCCTTTCACTATCTTCATGTATCATCCTTGCGGAATTCTCCCGTTTTTGCCGAAGCAGACCCAATTTTTTCTCTTTTTCCTTATATATCTCATATTTTTTCCTTTTTATCTGCCATTCTGCTTTCTTTCCAATAATCCATTCCCCATCCTCATCCTCACCGCACAACAGCAACAGTTGAAGCGCCTCCCCATAATACTGGGCGCACAAATCCGAAACTTTTTTTAAAAACACTTCATCTTTCAGTTCCATATCCTCATTTCTGAATCCTTTATACCCCAACTGCTGAAGCATTCCCATTATTTCCGCTTTGGGCAGGCTCTCCAAAGCCTCCATTTTTTCCAGCTGTTCTTTGATGGCAAGTGTAATTTCTTTTGCCTGTTTATCATAACCTTTTTTTCTGTCTGCAAACTCCCTTCCATAACGCTGCATCTTTTTCTCTGCTTCTGTCACCTCTGTGCCAAATAATACATTCTTGACCAATTCATTGATTTCCAAGTCAGATATGTATTCTTTAGATGCCTCCAATCCCAGATAATTAAAGGCATGAAAATGCCTGTTCAGAAGACTCTTATATGCCGTCGTAGCCGTTCCGTACCACAACCGATCCAGTTCTCTCTTTTCCTTCGACTGAATCCCTGATGACAAAGTTTCCTGTTCTCCTTCTCTGTTTCTGATTTTGACCGAAACGCTTCCTTCCGCTGTTCCGTCTAGGATTTCCCCTGTCATGGCATATTCAATGGCTGCACAAAGACTACTTTTCCCGGAACCATTGCCGCCTGAAAACAGATTCACTCTCGACAGGGGAAGCTCCGTATTATTCTCCAGACAATGCTCCCGAAATTCCTGCACGCACAAACTGTCTATTTTTCTCACCAAATATCTGGAATTTCTGCTCTCTGTATTATCCCAGTTTGATATAGGTCTTCCCTGAGGTCTGATCCCGATGCCTTTTTCTATATATCCCTGTACTTTACTGCCTTCATAAGAATAAGTCAGTATCCCGTCCAACTTTAAAGAACTCAGGTTCCTCTGCCATTCCCCATAGATATCTATTCCTGGAATATCCGTTTTCTGATCCTCAGTCTCTGTTCCGCCATGTCCAAGATAAATATCCAATTCATCCGTCGTCATCACCAGTTTACGCAGAAATTTGTCATCATTCTCCAATTGGCAGATCATCTCATCTTCTTCTGTATCTCCATTCACAATTATGATAAGGTAATAATTCCATTTCAAATCCGTATCTTCCCGAAAGAAATATTTAGAAAAGAATTGTTTTTCAAACTCATAAAAACTTTCCTCCAAATCTTCTGCCCTGATATATCCTTTCTCTACAAGCAACGCATATTCCACAACAAAATTTTTGGTTATAACAATTTTCTGATCAATCCCCCTGCGTTCATACATAATGTGAGGAATCTCCAGTCCCTTCTCCTGTTGTGCCGTCAATTGATATTTTGCCAGCAGATTCTTAACTTCTTCCATCTTCTTCCCCCTATGTAAAAGATTCGATATTTTTGCAATAATCGCTGTTGCCCTTCAATATGCTTTCTTCAATATATGGCTCATCATACACCTTGATTCCGTCACTGTCCGCATAATAGAGCAAAACCTTGTCCTGCATATCTTCATGGACGGCTTGCTGCAGATCTGTAAATTTCTTTTTTGCATCCGCCAGACCCGCATGCCCTATATACACTACCAACAGCCTTTTGATTCCCTGTCCTCCATTTTTCAGGTTCAGGTTATACCTGTAATCTCCTCCGTTTCTTGCGCAATTGTCATTTACAGCGAACACAAAAGAACCACTTTTATTAAAATCTCCAAAACGTTCCGGAAATCTGCCTTTTTTCAGCTCCTCGACAAGTTCTTTAAGCAGATTCTTCTTATATGTATCCTTGCAATCCTGATACAAGGTCTGTATCGCTCTGTTCGACTGCTCTCCCAAAGCCCTGTACTCATCATAAACTTCTTCGCCCAGGCACAAGCTGATAAGGAAATCCACATAAAACCTTCTGCATTCCCCGCAGCTTTTATCCGCACAACTTCCAATGTCCCCGCAGTCCTTATCAAAAATATGAAAAATATCCTGCATCTCGCTGCAATCACAGTTTATGCCCAAATCTTTTATCAAAGAATCATTCTCATCAAATCTGTAATTATGAATGATATATGGCATCAGCTTTCTATCTGTTATTTTGGGTACAGTGGTATAAAAACCTTTTCGCATCCTGTAATTTATAACTTCAATGGCCTCTTGAATCTTCCATATCTCGTACTTTTCAGTCAGAAAATATTCAAATCCCAATTGCTGTACCTGCCCCATATGCCTTATGAAGCTTTCCTGCTTCAGGATTTCATAAAATTCACAGCTGCCATGATTCAGCTGCAAATTCATATATACCGTACTTCCTGAATCCGTATACCCTTTTTTCTTCGCATCCGGCAAATCCTCCAGCCTGATAGAAGTTCCTCTGCCCCAATTTGCCGTAATTATCTGAGAATATCGTATTTCTGAATCACGGAAAAACATATCACGAAAACTTGCCATTTCTTTATAATATGGCTTGGGGTTCATCTGTATATGCAGTATCAGCGGTGCCTTTCCATGAAAATTTCTGCAAAAATCCGCAGTATTAAGATGAAAAATATCCGCACATATCATCCCAGCTACTATATTGTGCGACACATCCGCTCCATTTAAATCCAACAGAAAGATTTCATTTCCCAAGGACAGATCATTTTGCTCATTTTCATAAGAAATATCCTTCATGCCGCCAGTTTTTATTTGAATTACTACTGCCAGTTTACCCTTTGCCGACTTAAAAAAATAGATGGCAGAATTTACATGCTTCTTTGCATTCCCAATTCCCGAACAAATAACTGCAATATCATCCTCCTTTTTCCATTCCTCCACGGTTTGATCAAAATCATCTAAAGAAACCCCTTCCATTCCCAGATACCAAAGCTTTCCCTCTCTGGGCGGTTTTATCACTCCCTTGACAACTTTTTCAGCAACCTCCCATGGAACGGATGCCTCCGGTGCAATGGCCAAATCAATGTTTTCCTGTCTTGCAAATACCAGAAATGCTTCTATCCGCCTTTTCTGCTTCTCCTCATTTTCAGAATATATTCCTCTGTTATGGGAATAAAGCAGATTTCCCTCTACTTTATACTGCAGGACACTGAAATCCGCCTCCTCACCATTACATACCTGCAATGAAGTCCCGTTTAATTCTTCCCGTTCCGACAATCTTGTATATTTTATCCCCATTTTCCTTCGCTTCCCCAATCTATCGTATATTCTTATAACTGTTCCGTGACGTCCGATCTGTTACATATCTCAAGCTGAAACCCGGCTTATACTTTTCTACTTTTCATCTTTATCCGTAACTTTATTCTATAAGCAATATCCGTTATACCAGAAAAGGGAATGTCCATGCCGCCACACTAAACACTCCCTTCCCATAGTTGACTTTCTGTTGTATGCCAACCTGCACTGTCTCAAATCCGAATCACAGCAGCCCTCACTTCATGCTGATCTCAGATACCTTCGCTTAAAAAGCCTATATCCTTTTGCCATCCGTCACCGCTGTCTTACACTCTTGCTACATTATATTTTACACCAGAAACATACAAAATACAATTACATTTTCGTAATTCTCTTTTAACGATCTTTTAACAGTTCAACCATGCTTACAGCTCACGCATCACTAAGCTCAGCTTCCAGTACCTTTACAACCTCATGGATAATATCCCCGCATTCACGAATTCTTGCGGCAAACTTTTCACGTCTCACGGGATTCTGCAATGCTTCAAGCGTTATATTGAAGCCGCCTCCGAGAGCTTCCAGATCATTTCCGCCATCGTTGTGCCAAATGTCAGCGGTACGTTTATATAGGGCAATAATATCGTCAAGATACGTCATGTCCGGGTTTAATTTAATCGTGCGCTGTAAAAAAACAGGGCAGCAGCTTCCGTTTGCGGCAAGCGCAAAAACAAAATTGACATACATTGACGGAGAGTCAAATTCCCCGGGCTGTATTTGCTCAAAATATCCGTTCTCAACGTCATCTGCCCATTTGCGGAAAGCCGACGCGCCAAAGCAATATTTATCGTTGTCAGTGGTCAGAAGTTCTGGCAGCGCATAGATTGCTTCGCGGTAAATTTCCGCGGTTTTCTTTTCTTCTTTTTTATCACCAACAAATATCCAGCCGCTTTTATCGGTACCGCATCCCATGGCTTTATCGCATGAAATGCGCTGCGGCTCGCTGTTATTGCCGGAAATATACAGGAGCGTTTTCCCATATTCCTCGTAACCCACAAACACACCGCACGGCTGATCCAAATATCCCGTAAATATAACGGGAACGCCTTTGTCAATACAGGCAACCAGTCTTTTCAGATACATATCCTTATCTTTAAAAAGGTCACGGCTGAAAACATACTCCGCCGAATAACCGCATTTTTCAAAAATCCTCTCAAAAAATCTGCCATCGCCGTTGACCTGATAATATGAATTTACACCTTGGCCCACAAAGGGCTGCCTGTAATGCTGGGCAAACACGTCCCCGGTAAGTCCGGCAAAGGTCAGATAATCATACTCCTTTTCTCCCAAACATTCCATTACATAGGCGGCGCTTCCGTTGAACTGGTATATTTCACCATATTCTTCTATAACAAGACGGTGGATAACGGGAATCAAATTATTGCTTCGCTTTGTATTTACGGTAAGCTCCCTGTTCTTCATTTTGTTTGTCTGAGAATATACAAGCTGTGAAATCCTGATATTTCTGAAATATTTCATTCCCTGACCATTCGATCCAATGACAACAGGATATGCTTCTTCACGGCTCAGATCAAGGAACATATAAGGAAGGTCAGTCCCGCAATACCGTATTTCCCCGTTTATAATGACCGCCAAATGCTTTTGTCCCACGATCCAGGTGACATGATTATATTCTCTGGGCTTGATTCGGCCCCTTTTGGGGAAATGATAAAGATCATGAAAAATCGGCTGATGGAAGCTGACCGCTTCTTCCCGACAGCTTGAACGGTTATTCATATTGATTCCGAAATCCATAATGTTGAGATTTTCGCCGCTGTTATAGCTGTTGGAACCGTGATAAAAAATAATGCTTCCTTCGCTGTCACCGTAACCGAACCGCTCGTCATTCATGGGTACGCGGAAATCCATATCCACCCGAAACGGCAGCTTTACAAATACATTTGTGTTAAGCGTTCGTGTGGAGATCCAACCGGTATACTCGGCTTCACCACTGTCAAGTACTCGGTAATGAGGAGCGTTCACAGGCGTAATTTTATCAAGCGCGACCTCCTTTTCCCACAACATCGGATTTTGGCGGTTGATCTCGTCTTCCGTAATATCAGTGACCTCCACAGGTTTTGGATAAAGCGTCACGTCAGGAATCCGTTTTTTTACCGGAACATATAAAGTGACCAGCTGTCTGCGTTCATTGGGAGAAATGAGATTTTCTGTCATGGCGGCGTGGCGCAGGCTGCCGTCCGGTGCGTAATCTATCTGGTAAAACTTATTTTCGTCAAAACTTTTTATCAGAGAGCGAAACGACTGATTCATATCGTCATCAAGATATAAATTTGCCGCGGCAAACAGACCTCCGTCAAAAGTATAATCCGCAAAGCAGCTGTCGTTTACAAAGTCGCTGGCAATTTTTGAGATCATAACGTCCTGTTCATTTTCCCGATACTCAAAACTTTCATGATAACCCGTCCTTATACCGTTCATCTGAATATAACGTGAAAAAGCATCGGGATCGGAATTTTGCGGATCAGCTTTAAGGTACGAGGACAGCACTCGCATTCTGGGCAGTTCCGCAATTGAAATATCAAGAGGACGCACAAGATTTTCCGATACTCTGGAAAGCCGTTCCATGCCCATGCTTTCCTGTACGGTGAGCCGCTTGTCCATTTCCTCGTACAAAAGGGGCAAAGCCGAGATATGCCTGATGCCTTTTTCAATCATCTTATTCAAAAAGTCATTAATAATACGTTTCAGTTCCGACAGAGCCGTGACCTCTTGATCAATTTCACTAAGCCTGTCCACAAATACGTGCGTGATATCCAGCATTTCACTGCTGTCGTAAATTCGCAGAATATCTTTTATGGGTATATCCATTTTGCGGAGTATCATAATCTGCCGCAGCCGCTGTACATTTTGCTCATCATAATAACGGTATTTCTCAAACTGCGGACGAATGCTTGTGATTAGCCCGACCTCCTCGTAATAACGCAGCGTTCTTGACGATAGCCCAAGCTGAGCGCTGAGATCGGTTATTTTGATCAAACTCATATGTGCCTCTCTTTCCTATTAACAATATATCACTTACATCAGCCAACGTCAAAAACAATTTCCGCATAAGAAAAATTTCCCCAAACCAATATGAAATCATCATGGATTGAAATGTTGTCTGCCTTACCTGCCTATATTCGCGCAAATCCGATATAGACAAATGCAGCAGACTATCTTGTTCATTTGCTTTACTTTCCTATATCCGATTCCATATGGTACAGGCAAATGCCGCATACCATCTTGTTCATTATATACAAAATACAAGCCGCAAATATTCCAGGAAACAGATATTTGCGGCTTTTTCATAATCAATTATTCTTTTTACGTATATTTCATTTGCAGTCAAAGACCCTGCTGCAAACAAAGGGGACTCAACCCTGCATGGACATTTTCCTCTTTTCCCGCGGGAATCGACACGTTAATTGTGTATAGCGTCCAAAATCTCCTTAATCCCATCGGCAACCGCCCGGTCATTATCAAATACAATTTTAAACAACCGTTTCAATTCACTCTGCACATCAGGCTGCTGAATCAGCTTAAATGACTCCTCCGTGGGAAGATATCCGGTCCGCGGTCCAACCTTCAGGCAAGCCCAGATTTTCCAGCCGATTCCATGAGTTTCGTTGTTTCCCTCTGCAATATAACGCTTAAAAAACAGGTCCGACAATTTTTCAGCCACAGCTTTCAGCTCATTTATGTCCGCCGGATCTGCCGATGACGAATTGATAAGTGCGTACAAAAAATTGTCCTTTGACTTAAAGGCTTCCGCTGCGTGCCACCTCGCTTCGATGGGAACACCGTTTATTCCCATAAGCTTGTACGACAGCATCACGGCGTTTTTGGGCGTAACATTTGACAGATCAGACATAATTTCATTCTCCAAAGCGTCATGGGAGGGATCGCTCAGCACAGCGTGTATCCGCTTGAGCACGTCAAGATAAGCCTGCCTGCAGGCTGCATCATTTTTGCGATTAGCTTCGCCGGTGATTGCGATGATATCCTCATACCCACCGTTAGTCTCACTGCTCATTCCGCCGCCGTAATTCATCACAATAATCCCGTCGTCAGTATAGCCGCTTACAATCTTCCAACATGAGACCCATGCCATTTCATCCGGATAAACACTGTAATTTGCCACCATGGCAGGGTATCCCGCGTTGATTGAATCTTTTACAATCTCCCGGATCTCCGCAACAGTTTTATTTTTGCAGCGAACAAATGAAAGTCCCGCAAAATCCATGATGTCCGCCAAAAAAACGTCGTCCCAACGCCAGCCCACCGGAGTATTGGGGATTGTGTGCGCACCAACGCTGTCGTCCTCCGGATAATCAAAGCCAAACGCCAGTCCTGACGCGGTAAGCAGGCAATGATAGACGCTTGACTGGTTTTTGCCAAGGGATTGTCCGTCACAGCCGCCGCATTTTTGGCAGTAGCAGTCTCTTGACGTACACCAGCAGGGGGTATCATCGGTGTATTTTTTTGCGGCGCATACTGCACTTGATAAGGCTGCGATAAATCCGTTCGATTCTGCATCATATGGGAAAGGGTGGATAGTTAGTTGTTTTTTCATGTTGATTCTCCTTTGAAAATTTGATTTACTTAAGATGTTTTTATACACGGCCGGTACATCTTTATAGATAGTATATCGCTTTACGTTACGTCAAAGTCAAGAATCTATTTATCGAATCCTATCTTCCTTCTTCTTTTTCCTTTAAAGCGTGTTTGAAATGTTTTCTGCCAGATGTGCGTCACAATATGTAAGAGATTAAATTATCTTACAGATAATATGTCGGATGAAGGGCGCATAGCGGTATGTTACCTGTATTCGGCGAAATATCACGCAAAATGGGGCGTGCAGGTGGCAGGAATGATTTTTCAAGCACACTCTAAGAGCATAACACCAAAAGAGAATACCCACAAGAGAGCATAGGTATTCCCTTCTTACTATCCTCTTTAATTCTCTTCCAATGGAAGTTTCGTTTCTCCGGCCCTCCCCGCCTCATACTCCTCCACCGCCGGGTCCACAATATCCGTGGTCCTCCTCCACTCCTTCGTCCCCTCTACTTTTGCCGCTGCCTGGGTATGCTTTGCCAGGAACCTGGTCAGGGGATACACGTCAATCCAGATTTCGTTATTCCCCTCCTTCTGGGACTCGTCAAAGATCAGCTGCAGCCCCCAGTGCAGGTGTGTAATCTCAATATTATTCACATTCTCCTTGGTACTGTATCCCGTATGCCCCATGTAGCCGATCACATCCCCGGCCGTGACGATGCTGCCCTCCTCCAGACCCTCCGCATAGGGGTAGTTCTGCCGCAGATGGGCGTAGTAATAGTATCGCTTCCCGTCAAAGCTGCGGATGCCGATACGCCAGCCTCCGTACTGGTTCCAGCCCAGGGCTTCCACTACGCCGGACTCCACGGCTATGATGGGAGTTCCCACCAGCCCCATCATGTCATGGCCCAAATGCTGCCTCTTGTAGCCATAGCTGCGGGATACACCAAAATCATCATAATGGGTATAATCAAAGCCCTGTGCCAGGGGGAAATAGCCTTTTAAGCCGTAGGCCGGCTTTCCCTCCGCCTGGTATTCACCCACCAGCCCGCCCACAGCAGCGTCATAGGCTTCCTCATAATAGGAATAGTACTTCATGTCAGAGGTCATTTCTTCTATTGTTTTGTCTCCATCTGATAAGGTCTTTGCCGCCTTTTCCATTATTTTCAGGGCATTGTTGTCAAAAGTTCCGCCTGTCCTCGCCGCTGTGTATGCGAGGAGCTCTACCCAGTTTATTTCATGTTCCGTACCATGAGTTTTCACATCCCATTCATATGCCTTGCAAAGAGCCTCATAGGATACTGTAAAGTCTACCCATTTTATGTAATCATTTTCTATGGTGAGAACATTGCCGCTGGCGCTCTCTCTTGCAGCGCTGCCTCTCTTTTGAACAATAAATACTGCTGTAAACAGCGTCACCAGCAGGCATTCCGCCAGGATGCCCCGCTTCAGCCAGCCCAAAAATCCAATCTGCCGCCCTTTATCCATCTTCGCCCCAAGGTCTGTTCATTCCTTGTAATATATGTGTCGGCGGATATTTTTATACCCGGAGGCAGCATGGCATGCCCTGACAATTGCCACAAAAAAAGAGCCTGCATCCATGGTTTTCATGTTTACCGACTCTTTTAATCTCAACCTCTGTCCACACTCCGCTGCGCGTAACAGTACATCAACCATACAGTGAAACGTGGACTTCCACAGCATTCACCAAGACCCCGCCGGCTTTACTCATTGCCTGCAGGAATCCGCCTCCCGCCTGGAATGATGCCCGCCTAAACTTCCGGCTCAATCAGTCCATAGGTTTCTCCTTTTCTCTTGTAAACCACATTCACCTGATCTGTCTCTGCGTTGATGAACACAAAGAAGTTATGTCCCAGAAGCTCCATCTGGATGCAGGCATCCTCCGGATACATGGGCTTGATGTCGAATTTCTTGGTACGGACAATCTTAACCTCTTCCTCGTCCATGTAATCGTTCTCAACATACATTTTGCTGAAGGAGCCTGCCGCCTGCTGCTTGTCCACAATCTTGGCCTTATACTTTTTTAACTGTCTCTCAATAATTTCTTCCACCAGATCAATGGAGACATACATATCATTGCTGACCTGCTCAGAGCGGATGATGTTGCCCTTCACAGGAATGGTGACTTCAATTTTCTGCCGCTCCTTCTCAACACTCAGTGTGACATGTACCTCTGTATCAGCATTAAAATATTTCTCTAACTTGCCAATCTTCTCCTCCACAGCGGTCCTTAACCCGGGCGTAACCTCAATATTTCTTCCTACGATAACAAATTTCATACGAATCATCCCCTTCGCTTGTTTATTGTATAAGCATTATATCATATTTTCCTGGGCTTTTGCAACAATTTCACATATTTTTTATATGTTTTTGACATTATATCTGTCAACAGAATTTTCCGTATTTTTTCTTCTTTTTTCCATTTTTATCATAAGTTCACAAAACAGATGTTTTGTTTTTGACTATGTTTTTTTCCCGATAATCTTCTCAAAAACCGTGGATAATGTGTATAACTTGGTGTATAAGTCAATTTTACACATTTTACAGGACATATCCATGTGGATAACTTTGGGGACTTCCCTATTATATTTTGAGTGTTATTTAATCCACATATTTCTTTTGTGCATATTGTACAAGCCTACAGAAGCGCCGGAATTTTCTCTCCAAAACAATATTTTGACAAATTACAAAAGTGAGCGGACAACTCAAAAGCGCCGACGCTTTGTCCATTAAAATCACAAAACGCCGGCACTCTATTGAAATAATCATGTAACAATTCCGTGAACTGTTACATAATCTTTGAATTTAGATTTAGAATATCCTCCTGATCGCCAGGATAGTCCTGTAATCCGCTTTGGATACGATGATCCCCACCTTGGAGTTGGATGCATGCACAATCTGCCCGTCTCCAATATACAATGCCACATGGCCTGAATAACAGATCAAATCCCCTGGCTGGGCATTGGCAAGACCATCCACCGCATATCCCTGGGTACGGTCTGCCGCGGAAGAATGGGGCAGTTTCACGCCAAAATTCGCATATACACTCATAACAAACCCGGAACAGTCAGCACCCTTGGTCAGGCTGGTGCCGCCATACACATAAGGATTTCCCACAAACTGCAGGGCATATTCCGCAACCGCGACCCCCATCTCGCTGCCCTCGCCCACAGAATATTCCGTGGTATTTTGAGTTGCCTGCGTAGCTTGAGCAGCCTGTGCCGCTTTCCGTGCCTCCTCCGCTTTCGCTGCAGCAGCCGCAGCAGCCGCTTCACGTGCCTTTCTGCGCTCCTCTGCTTCCTTTGCAAGACGGGCGGCTTCTTCCTCACGGGACTCTGCCTGTACAAACTCACCATGTATGGAAACGTAATCCTTGGATACCCAGCCGATGCCTTCCTCCACATCTACCTTCGCCCAGCCTTCTGTATCATCCATCACAATCAGTTCTTCTCCAAGAGGAAGCATTCCTATCACGCTCGACTCCGTAGTCGGTTCCTGGCGCACAAACAGCGTCTGAGTCGTTACGGTAGCAATCCTTTTCCCAACTGCCTTGGCAATCTCCACAGCCTCATCGCCGGTGACACAATACTCGCTTTTCACATATCCTGTTACGCTGCCGGACGTGATCTGATACCAGCCGTCCTCCTCAGAGATAAAGGTTCCGACAGAATTGTTATAGAGCTTTCCCACAACCTCTCCCTCTGTGCTGGGAATGCTCCTCACATTGACATAGTTCGTCACCTGTGCGATCACCAGCTCACGATACAGGTCTTCCTCTGTGGGCACATGCACGGAAAGTGCCAGCTCCAGGGTTCCCTCCTCCTTCCTGGTCGGCTCAATGATGCTCTCCACCTGCGCCGGATCGTCCGTCATGCTTGTCAGCCTGCTTCCAGGGGTCAGTGTCTGGCCAATTCCGCCGCTGGGCAGTATGGGCACCCCTGCCGCCTTCGCCGTCATGGCACATCCGGAAAAAGCAATGGCTGCAGCACACGCACACGCTGTTACTCTCAGTGTATTTCGATTCATTTTTTCTCCTTCTTTCAACAGAAAGCTTATATGTATAAGCAACCTCAGGAACTATTCCTTACATTCTGGTCCGTCAGGCTGTACATGTAAAACCACAGCCTAATTATTAAACAAAATTAACAATTTTTATTAAACTTATTACGAAATTATTACGTACCAGACTAATATA
Source organism: uncultured Lachnospiraceae bacterium (assembly GCA_948470905.1). GTDB lineage: Bacteria > Bacillota > Clostridia > Lachnospirales > Lachnospiraceae > Acetatifactor. The sequence continues at coordinate 39,624 of CAOKQK010000008.1, forward strand.
TCACTTACCTTTCTAATTGTCAATATATGAATTTTCCTGTAAGAGAGTAGTGTGAAAAATAAATTTTTCACACTACAAATTTGTGCTTACGCCCAAATTCGCAGACTTTGGCAAGAATGGGGGATTAACGTGAAGAATCACAGGCGGGGGAGTTCTTATACAGGACCCGCGCAATGCTTTAAATTCTGACTCATTTAAAAATAATATCCTTAGCCCCATGAAAAGCGGCTAAATCCTGTAATGCAAATTCGATACCCTTGTGTCCTTCAAAAGCGGGATCAAATAGGTTTTTCTCTTTTATGATGAATCTCCCTGTCCGCCACTCCATTTTGCAGTCAAAATACCCTGCAAACCGATTCCCCACAAGGATCGACAGCGGCCATTTCATCCCCTTTTTCTTGAAATACTCAAATGTATAGGAATAATCAAAAAATGTTTTCAGCCATGTCTGGTCCCTCACAAGAATATCCATGGGGGAAATGAGTCGGACTTCTTCGCTGCCCTGATCTTCATATTGATCAAGCAGGTCTATCTTTGACGAGTGTATATAGCAGGACTTTTTTCCAACCTTCACCGATGATATTTTTCCTTCCTGCTCCAATTTGGAAAAGAAAGGCGTAACTTCTACAGTGGGAATTCCCGTTATGTGAGATATATGTACGGGGTAAGTCACTCCAAAAGAAGCGATAAGCTTTTCGATGAGAAAGGCTCTGGCGTCATCCTTGCCGATGGCGGAGTTCGGCCATTCATTTATGCCTATATTTTCCTTAAGGATATAAAGGGGCTCCTTGAATGTTCCCGGATTTCTGCCGCATGTCACCAGATCTGTCCTGCGTTTCAGCCTGTAAAACGCACGGAATATGGGCAGTTCAAAGCTGAGATCGTGGGCTTTTCTTCCTTTTACATACGCATCCCATTCATCTGACAAATGCAGGCACTCCCAGATTTGGCTGGTAGTCATGCCGGGCTGATCTTTGAGCCCCTTCTTCAATTCTTCTTCCGCAGCCAAGTCGCCTGGGCTGTTGGCCGCCGCTAAGTATATCGCATCCGAAGAACCCCATCTTACAACATCCTTCAGTGCGGTCCGATAAATTGCAAATTCACTCGTTGGGACAAAAAACATATTGCGCTTGAACGCATATGCCTCGGTAATCTTAAACTCTTTATACGCTGCAGTATCCAGATCCTCCACAGCAAAATCCTTCTTTCTGTTCCAAAGCATCATATAATGGTTCAAATGGATGGTTGGATTGGGATCATATTGCAGACCGCATATATCCGAGACAATTTCCTCAATACTTTTGGAGCTTTTTTTGTCCAGATGCTGGCTTGAAATGATCACATTGCGAATTGCCGATTTCGGGTCATGAGTTCCGCTACTCATAGGATCTTGTCCCCCTGCAGTAATTTCCCGCAGCCACGGCTGCATTTGCCCCGTCCGCCACGGCGGTCACGATCTGCCGCAGAGGTTTCCTGCGCACATCTCCCGCCGCAAACAGCCCCGGGACACTGGTGGCGCAGTCCTCCCCGGCCAGCACATAGCCTCCCTCGTCACAGTCCACAAGCTGCTGCACCAGCTCCGTTCCGGGCTGGATACCTACTGCGATAAAGACTCCCGCCACGGAAATCTCTTTTCTTTCTTCTGTCTTCACATCTCTGACCTGGAGGCGCTCAACGGCTTCTCCGCCCTTGATCTCCTCCACCACATGGCTGTACAGTATCTCCACGTTGGCAAGCGCTTTCAATTCCTGCTGCAGCACCATGGCGCCACGCAGCTCATCCCTTCTGTGAATCAGGTATACCTTTTCGCAGGTTCTCGCCAGATAGATGGCGTCTTCCAGCGCCACGTCGCCACCGCCTACTACAGCCACGGTCTTTCCCCTGAAAAAAGCCCCGTCACAGGTTGCACAGTAAGACACGCCCCTGCCGCCGAACCTTTCCTCTCCGGGCACTCCCAGCTGGGAATGCACCGCGCCGGCTGCCAGGATGACCGTCTTCGCCTCCAGTTCGCCGGCATCGGTACACAGCAGTTTATAGCCGCCTTTATCCTGGATTTCCGAAACCCGTGCTTCCCGGAATTCCACGCCAAGCTTATCCGCATGCTCCCGGAACCGCGTGCCCATGTCAAAACCGTCCATGCCGGGCATCCCCAGATAATTGTCAACCTCGTAAGTATTTAATACCTGTCCGCCGCTCATGGGCGCCTTTTCCACCACAAGCAGGTTTAAACCCGCTCTTTTTCCATATACTGCCGCCGACAGACCGGCGGGTCCGGAACCGATAATGATCAAATCGTACATCTTTACACTCCTTACTTTAAAACAAAGGTCATTTATGTTATACTAAATCAACACCCTCGCGGCAAGCTGCGGGGTATGTGAGCCTCGCGGCATTCGCCAGGTTCTCAGAGAAGCAGGCTTCCCGGGCTTTGGCTCATTGCTCGCGGGAATCACAGCATCCATTTAGTCTCGAAAGGAGCAGCCACATATGAACACCACTTCTAACCAGACCGCCCTCATCACCGGCGCCTCCAGGGGCATCGGCAGGGCTGCGGCGGAACGCTTCGCACAGGCAGGGTACTCCCTTCTGCTCACCTGCCGGCACTCTGCGGAAATCCTGCAAGCCTTTGCCATAGAGCTTACAGAAAAATATGAAATCTCCTGCCTTGCACTGCAGGCTGACATGGGAAACGAGGAGGAGGTCCAGGCGCTTTTCTCCCGGATTCCCCGGCTGGATGTGCTGGTCAACAATGCGGGCATCGCCTACATGGGACTGTTGAGCCAGATGAGCTCCGCGGAATGGCACCGGGTCCTGGCGGTAAACCTGGACTCCTGCTTTTATACCTGCCGCGCCGCCATACCGCTCATGCTGCGGGAGCACAGAGGCAGGATCATCAACATATCCTCTGTATGGGGCATTCACGGCGCGTCCATGGAGGTCGCCTATTCCGCGTCAAAAGGCGGCATGAATGCATTTACGAAGGCGCTGGCAAAAGAGCTTGCCCCCAGCGGCATCGCAGTGAACGCCATATGCTGCGGCGTAATCGACACAGAGATGAATGCCTGCCTCTCCCGGGAGGATCTGGAAGCGCTCAGGGCAGACATTCCCGCGGACAGGCTGGGCTCTCCCCACGAAGTGGCTCAGCTGATCCTGCAGACCGCCCAGGCGCCTGTGTATATGACCGGCCAGATCATCACCATAGACGGCGGCTGGTATTAACTATAAAAAGTGTTCCCTTTCCTCCTCATACACCTCCTGCACATCCACCTGCGGTGCCAGAGAATCCACAATCTGCTGCATCTGCTTCTTGGTCTTCACATCTTTGCAGCGCATGATGATCTCCTCCTTCTGTGCTTCCGTAAGTCCCGCATAACCCCGCAGCGCCGGCTCATTCATGGCAAGGGCCATCCCAAAGCCCATGGGCAGGTCGGCAAGCGTGGCGTCATTGTAAGGCGCTTTACTCATATCCATCACGCATACTCCTTTCATGATCAACGTCCCCACAGCAGCCGGATCTGACCTGGCTGCCCGGGCGCACAGATAGTATGCGCAATTTCGCCCGTTCCATCCCTTCGGGTGCTTTTGTAAAATGCCTTTTTATTTAAAGCTCCCGCCTGCGGGAGCTTATTCCGCCCCTTCCCTCCCGCGCGCCCCTGTCTGGAAGGAATATCACCGGTCCATTTTCTCCTCCGCTTCTTCGATACTGCTGTAGCCATACATTTTGACGCTGTTTTCCATAATATCCCTTGCCGTATTTTTCCCCAGGCGGGCATATCTCACGATATACCTGCCGTACAGCTCCAGCATCTTGTCAGAGTAAGTGCCAAGCTCTCCCCGCAGATACGTCTCATAAGAGGTATTAAAGGGATTATCCTCCGAGGTATGGATACTTCGCGCATTATCCGCAAGCACAGGATGCTGCCCTGCAAATTCTTCCATCCATGCCACCTGTATGCCGCAGATCTGCTCAATGATGCGCTTCTTATCCTCAGACAACAGCGGGAAATTATCTTTGATCTCCTCATATCTCTCAGGCGCCGTGCTCTCCATCATGCGCCCGTACTTTTCCTCTATCAGGTTATGCCCTCTCTGATATTCCCTGTGAAAATCATACAGATACTGCATGAGCATGCTGCGGTCCCAGGTCATATACTGGCTCTTACGCATGATGGAAAAGGTAAACCAGTCATTCTGGCAGCTTGCCCTGCCGCCCTCGTTTTGAACCTTGTCAAAGGCTTCAAACTCCAGCCTGGCGATCTCCTCCACCAGCTCATGGTCTGTTTTCGCCGCCAGAGATGCCTTGTACACCAGCTCCTGGCTGTGGGCGTCCAGATAACTGTCCGTATCACTGATGAAACCGGCGCTGTAGAGCTCCATGGCAAAGCAGGCGCCAAGCCATTCTATTGTGCCGTGTATGCTTTCCGCACCCTCTGCTGTCTTTGTATTCTCCGCGTTTTGGACGCTCTCCGCTCCTTTGGCGACTTCTGCGTTCCAGGCACCCTCCGCTCCTTTGGCGACTTCTGCGTTCCAGGCACCCTCCGCTCCTTTGGCTCCTTCCATGTTTTGGACGCTCTCCGCTCCTTTGGCGTTTTTCGCGCCCCCACCCAGCTTTCCGCCTATTTCACGCAGGAGACTCTCCACCTCCCTGGCTAATTCCAGACATTGCAGGCTGTGGTACAGCCACTTGTCGTGAGGGGGATATTTGCCTTCTATATAATGCTGCAGTTTCATTGCCTCTTTGACGCCATCCCAGGCAATCATGTGAGCTGTAAGACAGTCGCCCCGCCTCAGCATCCTGGGATAATTGTACTGTGCCGCCTGGGCAAACTTTGCCGCGCTCTCCGCCAGCTTCAGGTACAGGATTTCCTCCGGATAGCCCCGCTGCAGCTTCTTTCGGAAATTAGAAAAAATTCCCTCGTCGTCCCGGAATACCTCTCCGTTGACTGCCGCCGCAAGAGAAGCATCGCTGACACTGTGCCAGTCAATCCCTTCATAGGTGTCCGCCCCCACAAGACTGCGGTAAAAGTCCGAAATCCTTATGACACCCCGCCTGTTTCTTCCGCTGACACGAGGGGCGCGGCAGTAGCCCTGAAAATTCCGGGGTAGCGCCTCATATGCCGCCTGCAGCGCCTCCCCAACCTCATCATAGGTATTATCGCTGACCCACATACAGAATTCCGGACCCCAGTCATGATCCCTGGAGACAGGATCATCCCAGCCAAAGCAGTCGGACCCCCTCCCCACAAGCCCTACGGCAATCCTTCCCACATAATCCGGGAATTTCTGCTCTATCATTGGACGGCCGAAGGTTTCGTAATACGCCTTTGACAGGCGCATGCCTGTCCCCGGTTCCGCACCGTCTGACAATGCCTCTCCCAGCTCCCGCATCTTCCTCTCACAGTCCGACACATATTCCTGCAGCCTGTTATAGTACTCATTTTTCCCCAGGCTTCGCTCCACGCTTTCCATAGCTTCTTTATAACAGCGCAGCGCCTCGTTATATTCCCCTTTATGGTAATAGCATGCTCCCATTGCGGTGAGCGCAGCCCCGTAGTGGCTGTCTGAAATGCCCCTGCGCCGGAAGATTTCTTCCGCCTTTACCGCATGGGATAAAGCTTCTTCCATCTGCCCCAGCTGCACACAGGTACCTGCAAGATTTGCATGGGTGACTGCCGTCTCATAGGACCCGCCTTTTTGTTGTACAATTTCCAGCGCCTGAAGCAGATTTTCCTTTGCCCTGGCAAAATCCCCCATCTCCTGGTACAGCAGGCTGAGATTGTTTTTCAGACTTGCCACAAGCATATCGTCCGAAGGAAGCTGGCTGCTGTATATGCCCTGCACCTGGGTATAATAATCCAGAGATTCCTCCAGTCTGCCACAGGCACGATAAGCATTTGCCACATTGAGGAGCGTAGTTGCATAAGGGATCGTACCCTCCAGCCCCATACGCTTCGCCTGCGCGATTGCCTGGGCTGCTATACTGTACGCACTCTCCCGCTGGCTGGTCTCCCGATAATAACTCAAAAGCTCATTCAGCAGCTGCAGCAGGCTGCCGTCATCCTCCTCCCGGACAGCCTCCACAATGGACTGCTGCATGAGCTTTTCCGCCTCCTGCCCTTTATTTTGTTCAAATAATTCATCCACTTGCGCCAAAATCCGCTGAATATCCATTCTGATGCCTTACCCTTTCACAAGCAAACGTGCGCTGCAAGGCGCACAACCAAAATCAGGCAGGGAAATCCTCCCTGCCTTTACAGCCTATCTTTGGAACGGTTCATCAATAAATCTTTTGATATACTCCAGACTTTTCTGTATTTTATCCAAACCGTTCATCTCCAGGAGCATGCTGGACTCCTGCAGCCCATTATCCTTTATCAGCTGGAATATAAGCTCCCAGTCAATGCTGCCCTCTCCCAGGACCAGATGCTCGTCATGCTCCAGGTGATTGTCATTGAGGTGGAAATGACGGACATAGGGAGCAAGCTCCTGGAACCATCGTTCCGGCTTCTCCTGGGAGAGCATCAGATGCGCTGCGTCCAAACAGACGCCAAACCTGTCCTCATCCTCCAGGGAAGCGGCAAGATCCCTTAATTCAAACGGCGACTTTTCGTCAAACATATTCTCACAGTATATCTCCAGACCGGTATTTTCCGCCAGGAACCTGCGCATGGTCTGCCCCATCACCTCCAGCCAGTTGGAACGATACTTTTCATCGCTCACAAGCTGAGGCGCCAGCCCTGTATGAAACACCACTCCTCTGCAGCCAAGCTCACAGGCAATCTCCATGGACTGCTGCATACGGTACAGGCTGTGCCTGCGGATACCGCTGTCCCAGCTGAAAGGAACAATGTCAAAAAATGCGCCGTGCAAAGTATCTGTGCCTGCTGGTCTGTCCAGGCTCTTATACAGAGCAATCCTCTGCTTTAACAGCTTCTTGTTATCCAGCAGGTCCGGCATAAAAAAATCATTGTATTCAAAGCCCAGGGAATATTTTTCTGCCAATTCCGCATATTTATCCAGCTCCCCTGCGCCGGGAATTATCTCTATCATACGCTTTCCTCTGCCCGTTCATTGGAGAACATGAAAAGGTGGACATCATCACCCATTTCATGCAAAGCCTCTTTAAACAGCTCCAATATATTTTTATCTATCTTCCCCTGATCTGCCATATCATCCAACACAGAAAGCGCTTTCGCCTCCTCCATGGATTTCTTATAGGGCCTGTCAGAGCTTGTCAATGCCTCAAACACATCCACCACAGCCAGTATGCGCGCTTCAAAGGGGATTTCCTCACCCTTCAAGCCCCTGGGATAGCCGCTGCCGTCCAGAAGCTCATGATGCGCTCCCGCCCATTGGATAATATGCGGATACCGCTCCCCAAAATTCATTTTGCTCAGATATTTCTCCGTATATTCCACATGGGAGCAGATAATATTCCTTTCCTCCTGTGTCAGGTTGCCCTTACGCACAGTCAGGCATTCCTGTTCATACAGGGACAGGAATGGAATCTTGTTCCCGTTCACCCCATTGTACTTCCTTGCCGCAAGCGCTTTGACATACTCCACATCCTCGTCTGTCAAAACAGACTTCCTATTGATCTCCTCGATCCTCTGCTGTGCGTCCAGCAGGTTATTCTTTTCCTCGATCCACCGGGATTTGCTGATCCTGCCCTCCAGATAATCAATATGGTACAGCGCTGTCAAATGTTCAAAATGCTCCATCACAAGAGCCAGCTTTCCCCCAAGGCGGGTCGTCTTGTCTATGACCTCATTGGGGATCACCAGCTTCCCGATGTCGTGCATCAGCGCCGCCATCAAGATTTCGTCCCGTCCCTCCGCCGAGAAATGCAAAGGAACGGTCCCTTCTGCATGCCGTCTGTTTATGTAATCCACCAGCATCCTCACATAGAGGTACACATTTCTGGAATGATAATAATTATAAGGAATACGCGTGTCAATGGCGTCCGTGAACACCTGCGTAATAGAAATCATAAGCTGCTCTATCTCATGCACGAACTTCATATTAGAGACAGCAACCGCAGCCTGGGAGCCAAGGGACTCCATGATCTTCTCGCACTCCTTCTCAAAAGGGATCACCGTCCCTTCCGCATTTTGAGCATTGATCAGCTGCACTACGCCAATCAGCTTATCCTCATGATTCACCAACGGGAAGACCAGCATGGACTTCGTGCGGTAGCCTGTCAGCTTGTCGTATTCCCTTGGCCCGCTGAAGTCAAACTCCTCGCAGCTGTAAGCATCCTCGATGTTCAAAAGCTTTCTGTGGAGCGCGGCATAAGCACAGATATTTTTCTCTGACAAAGGCACCGGCGGATACTGCTCTTTGTCCTGCCCCTTGCGGTTGACCCCAAGGGAAATATTCTTTGTAATACAAAAACGCAGCCGTTCATTTTCATAAAGGTAAAGGGTACCGCCGTCGCTCCCCGTAAGGTCCATAGCGCAATCCACTATTTTCGCCAAAAGCTCGTCATAGTTGCGCTCCGCCGTCAGCTGAATCCCTATTTCAAGTATCTTGTCAATCTGTGTCCGCTCCATTTACACCCTCCAATGCAGTCTCCCCTGCAATATTCAATGAATAGACCTTTATTTTATCCTGTCTGCCCTTTAGGCTCTGCTCTCCCAGCAATTCCGCACGAAACCTGCTGCTGACCTGCTCATACATCTGGCTGCTGATAAGCACCTGTCCTCTCTTTGCCACACTCTCCAGACGCTCCGCCACATTTACCACATCCCCTATGGCTGTATAATCCATGCGGTAACTGCACCCGATATTTCCCACAACCGCCTTGCCGCAGTGGACACCCACGCCACAGGCGATCTCAATGCCAAAATCCCTTTTCATGGCGGCATTCATCTCATCCACAGCCTTCACGATATCAATTCCCGTTTTCACAGCCTTAAAGTGATAATCCGGCACATCCAGCGGGGCATTGTACACCGCCATGACGGCATCTCCGATAAACTTATCCAGAGTACCCTCATTCTTAAAAATTGCCTCCGTCACCTGACCCAGATACCGGTTCAGGATGTCCACGATCACTGCTGGGCTCAACCCCTCCGACATGGACGTAAAACCTCTGATATCCACGAACAGCACGGCGATATCCCTGCTCTGCCCGCCAAGCTCAATCTGATAATTTTTGCTCTTTCCCAGCTCATCCACCACCTGGGGAGCCATATAAGTACGGAAGACACTGAGGATCTTCTGCTTGCGGAAACGCTCCGCTATGTATCCCGTCATCATCCTGACAAGCAGGATCAGCGCAATGAACATGACAGGAGTCAGGCATCTCCAGTAAATCCCCCTGGTATAGAGCAGATACGCCGCTGCCATGACTGCCGCCTCCAGCACGATGCCTCCCACAAGCCCCACGGCAAAATGTTTGTGGCTGGCAAGAAGCGCATAGCCTCCTACGAGCAAGGCAGCTGTCAGCGCGCAGACCCAGGCTGTCAGATTGACAAAGGTCCTGCCGTCCAGAAGCGCATTCAGATGATTTGCCTGCACTTCCACTCCATTCATGACTGTGCTCCTCGCCACAGGAACCATATATTGATCCATCATGCCGGAAGAATAAGCGCCCACAAACACAATACTATTCTGGAAGACCTTGGGATCAATTCGTCCTTCCACCACATCAACGTAAGAATATATCTCATACATTCCCGGTTCCGCCGTGTAATCAAAGCCATAAATCCCCTGTGCGTCCGTGGCGGGAGGCTCTGCCTGCGCGCCGACGGACTCCTGATAACAGCGGTAAATCTCATAAGCAAAATTATACCTTGTCTCGCCACCCCAATCCGTGGAAAGCACAGAGCGGCGCACATAATTGTCACTGTCCTGCACTACATTCGTAAAGCCCTGCCTGCTGACTGCCTCAAGCGCCTCATAGGGCTCCTCTACCTGCTCCACGTACATGGTGTTCATCTTCAGGCTTCCATCCTCCTGCACTTCCAGCTTCGCAGCATAATTCAGATAGGAAGCCATTACCACATGGTCATACTTCGCTGCCGCCTCCGCAAGAGCCATATCCCCTTCTTCATCGCGATCACCGAAATAATTGATATCGAAGGCGATTACCGACGGCGCGTATCCTTCATCAAAGGCATTGATCAGGTCCGCCGCCTGCTGCCTTGACCAGCCCCCAAAAGGGCCCAGCTCCTGCAGGGACTTTTCATCAATGCCGATAATCTTGATCCTGTTGTCCACAGGCTTTTCCCGTATAAAAAGCCCGTCTCCCAGCCAATATTCAAACTTGGCAAAGGGAGACGCAAAAGTCAGTAATGCAGCTGCCAACGCCGCACCGACTATCAGCAACAAATACTTTATATTCTGTTTCAAAACCTGTATCTTCATGACTCACCTGCAGGTACATCTGACGGTGCCGGGCTTGGCTCCTCCGATGGCGCCGGGCTGGGTCCTGCCGACGGCGATGGGCTCGGTTCCTCTGACGGCGCCGGGCTTGGCTCCGCCGACGGCGAAGGACACGGTTCCTCCGATGGTGCCGGGCTTGGCTCCTCTGACGGCGAAGGGCTCGGTTTCTCTGATGGTGCCGGGCTTGGCTCCGCCGACGGCGATGGGCTCGGTTCCTCCGACGGCGAAGGACATGGTTCCTCCGATGGCGCCGGGCTCGGCTCCGCCGACGGCGATGGGCTCGGCTCCTCTGATGGCGCCGGGCTTGGTTCCTCCGACGGCAAAGGACTCGGCTCCTCTGACGGCGAAGGGCTGGGCTCCTCGGCATCACCCACTTTTATACTGTAACAAATGCCTAATTTTTCAGAAACTCTTACTTTATAGAGGTTTCCATTCTTATCTTTCCATGCAGGATATAGTACCAGGTCTTCCACTACCGCATAAATATCAAAGTTCCATGCAACGCCGTTTGCCTGATACCAGCCCACAAACTCAAACCCCAAGCCCCAAACTTCACCAAAATTCGGAATACTGGTAGCTTTAGCACCTTCCTGCCTCCCAGCCAGATCCCCCTTCCTCACGTTGTCAAAACGATAAAGAATCGGCTTTAGGATTCCCGCCGCCTCACCAGCATTTTCAGGATCCTTCCCGCTGAGCAAAACATGCGGAATCATATAAGATACCCCGCAATATCCTTCCTGTGGCGGCGCAGGAGACTCTGTAGGCTTCGCACTGGGTGCCACCGTAGGTATCGGTGTAGGTTCTGTTGTAGGTACCGGCGTAGGCTCTGTTGTAGGTTCTGCCGTCGGTGCCAATGTTGGCTCTGCTGTAGGTTCTGCCGTCGGTGCCAAAGTAGGTTCTGTTGTAGGTGCCAGCGTAGGCTCTGTTGTAGGTTCTGCCGTCGGTGCCAATGTCGGCTCTACTGTAGGCGCTGCCGTCGGTGCCAATGTCGGCTCTGCTGTAGGCGCTGCCGTCGGTGCCGAACTAGGCTCTACTGTCGGTGCCAATGTAGGCTCTGCCGTCGGTGCCAAAGTAGGTTCTGCTGTAGGCGCTGCGGTCGGTTCCTGCGTAGGCACCGGGCTGGGTACAGGCGTCGGTTCCAATGTAGGCATCGGTGCAGGCTCCACAGTCGGTTCAGGATCTTCCTCCTCTTGGTCGTCCTCATCTTCCTCCGGTTCAAGTGTGTCTGTAAACACAGGCTCTGACGTCACCGCAGGTACTTCCGTAGCCACAGGCTCTGCAGCAGCCGGTGACACCGTTGGTACAGGCACCGGTGTCACTACTGGCAGGGCTGTAGGCACAGGTGCTGCGGTCGCTGCCGGAGCAGGCGCTGTTGTCACCGCAGGTACCGGTGTCGCTGTCGGTTCAGGCGCTGCCGTCGCTTCCGGAGCAGGCTCAGCTGTCACCTCAGGCACCGCTGTCGGTTCAGGCGCTGCCGTCGCTGTCGGAGCAGGCGCTGCTGTCACCTCAGGCACTGCTGTCGGTTCAGGTGCCGCTGTTGCCGTTGGCGCGGGTGCAGTCTCATCCAAGTCCGCGCTTCCAACATCCAGCGTCCTTCCCTCCTTGCTGATCTGCTGCAGCTGCTCACGCACCCTTTCATCTATCAAATCATCAGAGATAGTTCCTTTCTCCACAAATACCTTTGGGGAGGCGCTGTCCTCAAATATCGTGTATTCACCGGCACTGTACAGGACAGGCTCTTCCCCGCCCATTCCGACTGCAACACTGCCGTCATAGACCAATACTGCAATCCGCCCGTCCTCGTTCTCTACCTCAAACACCGTCCCGCGCACAGACATGGTTGCGTTGGGAGTCGCTATCTCATAGGAGGAACCCTCGCTCATCGGATTGCGTATATCATTCAAAATACTGCCGCCCTCAAGGCTGATCGACGTCTTTCCGCTGTTCCCGTCGCCTTCCGCAACTACCGTCATTGCCCCGGCTTCCCCCAGCATCACATATTTGTCCGTATCCAGGCAGAGAACCACATACGCCTCCTCCGCCGTAGCCACGCGGTCCCCCGATACCAGGTTCATATTCGCCGACGCTGTCAGCGTTCCCACGCCGCCTCTTTCTATACTGACGTCCCCCTCCAGCTCCACAATCTTGATGGAGCGGTAAGAAGGTTCCTTCCCGCCTCCCAGAAGCACTGTTGCCACAATGAGCACTGCCAGCAGAGCCACTCCAGCCGCTGCCGCGATCCATAGTTTCTTCTGTTTCATCATCTTTTCCATAACACCCTCACCCCTGTCCAACAAAATACACCTTAATACATTTATATCATACTACCTCCGGCAAAGATTTGTCAATTACTCCCATAAAAAGTATGCATTTTGTTATACCATTTTTTTATGATAAGTCCTGTTCACATACATATCCATTCCAAATCCGGATTTAAAAAGCGCCAGAGACCTGTTCAGCACCCTGCCGCGGTCCAATGTGGAAGTCCCAAAGGAAATGTTGCCATACCCCTTCTCCCATGCATCAATTATCATGGAATGATACAGAAATTCATTTGGGAAAAGCTCCAGCCTGCCCTGGTCGCTGGCAAGATACTGCACATGAAAGACCTTGCCCTTTCCAAAATCAAACCCCATCCCTCCGGCAACCATCTGCCCCTCATAAAACCCCCCGCAAAAGTGGACGATATCCCGAAGCCTTTCTCTCTTAAACTCCAGAAGCTCCTCCAATGTATGGACAGGCCGCGCGGAAAATTTTCTCATATTGGTTTCCAGTATCCCATAAAATTCCCCGATCTCCTCCTCACTCCCAAGTTCCCGGAAAACCATTGCATTCTTCCATGCCTTTCTCAGATCACGCCTCCTGGAAGCGCTGAAGGAATCCAGTATCCGCTCCGGAGAATTTCCTTCCAAATGTATATAAAATCCCAATTCCTTCGTATCATAAAAACCATACTGCTGCAGGAAATAATCCATACCCTCCACAGGCTCTCGGGCATACAGCTCACTTGTCATTTTCAGATCTACGCCCGCAAATCCGTCCTCCCCGGCATAAGCCGTAAGGTCTTCCAGAACAGCCTCCATATCCGCAATTTTTTTGAAAGCCTGCCCCAGGACAATACCGCCAAAGGTGCTTCCCTCATGAGAAAGCAGCACCTTCCTTCCGTTTTCCTCCGCAATGTGCGCCGGCATCACTGCCATGACCGTCTGCCCCTTCAGAAACAACAGGGAGTTGTCCCTGAACCTGCCTGCCGGATGATAATCCAAGAATTTCCTGGTCTGCTCAAAGGTTCCGTTGCAGCTCCTGTTCAGCACAAAATCGTCCCAGGCATCACGATAATCATCATTGTAAATCTGTATCATCTCTCTTGTCCTCTTTCCGCGATTCTGCGTCCATGACAGCATTTCTTCCAGCCCGTCCCCGCTGGTAGTCATCCTCCTCAATATAAGGCGGGCGGTTGCGGGACGCGTCAAAGGTGCGCCACAAATATTCTCCCAGGATCCCCAGGGTGAGCATGATCACCCCAAAGCTGAACAGATTGAAAACAAACAGAGTCGTCCATCCCTGGACATCTATCTCCCCCATGAGCCTGCAGACAAAGACATAGACAGCCCAGATCAGCGCCCCCACACAGGATACTGTCCCGATGCCCAGCACAACCGTGATCGGCAGGGTGGAAAAACTGAACAGCGTATCCATCACCAGCCGTATCTTTTTGCGCAGTGTCCACCTGCTTTTCCCAATCTCTCTCTGCAGCCGCGTATAATAGACATATCCCGTCCGAAACCCGCTCCACAGGATCTGCCCCGTCATGGCACTGTTCCTCTCGTCCAGCTGCATCAGGACGGAAATCACCTTTTTGTCCAGCAGGAAAACATCAAAACCGCCCTTGGGCATCTGTGGAAAAGCAGTCTTCCTGACTATCCAGTAATAGAGATTGGAAAACATTGTCTGTATCCTGCCTTCCTCCCTGGCTGTCCTGACCGCAAGGACGACATTGTTGCCCTTCTTCCAGCTCTCCACCATCTCCAGCACAAGCTCCGTTGGTTCCTGCAGGTCCGCCGCCTTCACCACCGCACAGTCCCCTGTGCATCTCGCCAGCCCGCACAGCACTGCCGCATCTGAGCCAAAATTCCTGGAAAGGCTGTATATTTTCAACCGTTCATCCTGCCCCGCAAGCTCCTGCATCACCCCATAGCTGTTATCCTTTGAGCCGTCATTGACCATCACGACCTCCCACTCATACTGCGTCCAGGTGAACAGCTTGTCCTTCATATCCTCATATAAAGGAACCAGATTATCCTCATTAAAATATACCGGAATCACTACTGAAATCTTCACATTTATATCCTCATTTACAGATCTGTCTCTACGCTGCAGACCCCCTATGGAAAGTAATTTTCAACTGCACGGTCCGCTGCCGGAAATTCTCCCGGCTTCTTACGCTTTGAACTGTTTTTGAATCTGACTTGGCGCTCTTTCTGTTCCAACATTATACACTATAAAATACCAAAAGTACAGAACCTGTATCGTAAGAACGTTCAATATATAATAAAGTTTACAATACGTTTCAGGTATGATAAAATAATTCTGTCCATTCCGGACAGGAAAGGTGCGCAAACCATGAAAAACATTTTTCTCAAAAACCCCGAAAACGCCGTAAACTATCTGGCTCCCCAGACCCCCAGACGTCTCCTGATCACCATGGGAATAAAGCTCGCGTTTGCCCTGGCAGGCATGTTTGCCATGCCCGTGGGCGATTACGCCGGCTTTGCCAGGGCATTTCTGATGCTGATGCTGCTTTTCTTTGCCTATGATATATGCTGTCTGTACCAAACCTGCCTGCATGTCGCCCAGAGCGTGCTGATGAGCTTTCTGCTGTTCCTGGTACTGCTCTTTGCCCTGGGGCTGATCCTCCAATACACAGCCCCCCTGTTCGCAGGCCTGGCTCCTTCCACCGCCTCTGGCGAAAATATCCTTCTGGGCATCATGATCCTGATATTATCCATTCCCTTTATCATTGACATTGTCCGCCTGACCAGGCTGCTGCGTCAGCAATCCCGCGGCAGACAGCGGGATTGTTAATCCTCAACTTCTCTGGACCCGTGGCTCATTGTCCTCAAAAAGCTCTCACCCTCAGAGTACACCAAAAAGAAGCTGCCCGCCAATTTCTGGACGCAGCAGCTTCCTTTTTATGCCAATCTCAAACCATTTATACTAAATCCATGGAAAATCCTCATTCAGGATGGTCCCTTTCCTTACAGCCTCTCCACCCAGTCCATCATGATCTCCTCACACTTCTCCGTGTCAATATCCGCCACGGCATTCCTCAGATTGTCAAAGCACTCTTTTTGCCCTCCCGGATAGGAGTACTTGCTCATCTTAAGGATGACCGCCTCCATGGCGTCCATATCCAGATTGTCCATAGCCTCTTTGAGCTGGACAAAAAATTCCTCTATTTCGTCCCTTCCTGCCTCACCCACAGTCTGTTCCTTCTCCTGCTCAGGGAAATAGGGCGCGAGAATTTCCTTGTAACGCATGTAACGTTCCAGCAGCCCCGGCGTTGTCTGATGGATCAGGATCGCATCCTTCGCATTTCCTGCCGCCTCCATCTGCTCTGCCATGGCTGCAAGCTCCATAGCCCCGATCTGCCTGGATGCACTTTTTAAAGCATGAACCTCTATGGTGTATTCCTTCCACTGTTCCGTCTGCTCATACTCCTGGATCATAGCGTATTTCCTGTCAATGACCCGATAGTATTCCTTCAGGACCGCCCAGAACAGGGTCTCATTGCCCATGAGCTTCATGGCCTCCAGCACATCCAACCCTTCTATGGAAATATTGGCTGCCTGTTTATCTTCTCTCTTTTTCATGATTGACTGCTTCAGCAGCTTCTCCGGCGGCAGCCATCTCCTCAGCTTCGCCACGATGTTCCTCACCTCGATAGGCTTTGTCACAAGGTCATTCATGCCTTCACTGATAAACATCTCCCTGACGCCGTCCACCGCGTTTGCCGTCAGCGCAATAATGGGCACCTGCCCGTTCTCCCCCAGCAGGCGCCTGATGACCCTCGTAGTCTCCACCCCGTCCACATCCGGCATCATATGATCCATGAAGATAATATCATATCTCTTTTCCGAAACCATGTTGACCGCTTCCATCCCGCTGTTAGCAGTATCGATCCTCATATTAAGCGGCTCCAGCAGCCCCCTTGCCACCGTCAGGTTAATGGCATTATCATCCACGATCAGAACATCCGCTTCCGGCGCGATAAAGTCAAACTCCTGCGTCTCCGCTGCCTGTGTATCTTCTTCAAAGAATTCTTCCCCCCGGAAGACACTGGCCAGGCTCAGGGCATACAGAGGCTTCTTGATAATCCGTACATTCGGCAGATCATAAGTGCGGGTAGAATAAAAATTCACCAGCACCACGCCTGTGATCTGGGAATTCTCCCGGAGGAAATCATACACCGTATCCGTAAAGAGCGGCTGCTCTACAAACAGGTATTTGATTCCCCTGTTCTTTAACTTGTAAAGATCCTTTTCGGACGCCAGCCTGCTGTAGTACACATCAAACTTATACATGTCGTTTTCCATCTGCTGCGCCACATATTCGTTCTTTACCAGCCCAGCCGCCGTAGCGGGTTCCCTCAGCTTCTCGATGGACGGTTCAAAGCTGACTACCTTCTGTGGCACCATAAAGGAAAAAGTGCTGCCCTTCCCATATACACTGTCCACATGGAGCTTGCCGCCCATGAGAGACAGCAGCTGCTTGCTGATGGCAAGCCCAAGACCGGTTCCCTCCACATTGCGGTTGCGCTTGCTGTCCACCTGCTGGAAAGATTTAAAGAGCTTGCCCATGTCTTCCTTTTTGATCCCTCTACCCGTGTCGGTGACAGACACCCGCAGCTCGATCATGTCCTCCAGGGCCTGACGGAAGTCCACTGTCAAAAGCACCATGCCCTCCTTGGTGAACTTTACCGCGTTGTTTGCCAGGTTCACCAGGACCTGCTTGATACGGTTGTTGTCTCCATACAGCTCACGAGGCAGATTGGGGGCAACATCCATGATAAGCTCCAGCTTTTTGTTGCCGATACGTGTCATGATGATGTTCACCAGGTCGTTAATCAGGGACATAGGCGCATACTCCACCTCGCTGATATCCATCATGCCGGACTCAATCTTGGAGAAATCCAGAATATCGTTGATAATTGTCAGCAGCGTCCTCCCGGCGGTTTTAATCTGGTTGATATACTCCCTGGCCGCCGGAGGAAGATCCTCCCTCAGAGCCATCTCAGACATACCAATGACCGCATTCATGGGCGTCCGGATCTCATGACTCATATTGGCGAGGAAATCCGACTTCATGCGGGAAGCCTTCTCCAGCTCCAGATTCTTCAGATAATTTTCGTACTTGCCATGGGCAATCTCAGAGAGCGCGTTCGCCAGGGTACACAGCGCCTTGGTAGCGCTGTCCACGGCTTCCATGCTCACAACCTTAACCCTGTGGGCCGCATCCACCAGCTCCTCCGCGTCCACCCCGATCTCCGCCGCCACCTTGCGGATCCTGATGTCGTGAGGACAATCCGTCATCACCTGGCCGCCGATAAAGCACCCCACCATATGTCCTCCTGCCATAATGGGCGCGGCAAAATCCAACAACCCTGCATGGCAGAAATACACGCAGGAGGACTTGGCCCCATATGCTTCTTCCGCCCCCATTCTGTCACAATTCTCGCAGCGTTTCCTTCCGGTCTCGCTGTTCCTGACATACTTGCTGCAAAAATCCGAAAACAGTGTCTCTTTTGTCACAGGAACCCCGTCCCTGTCCGTGATCACCGATGCCATTCCCGTCACCTGGGAAAAGGCATCTTGAATCTTCTGCAGAGCATCCACGGAAATCAGGTCTGTCAGCCTGATTTCTTCATCCATAATCGTCATAGCAGATCACTCCTTCCGAACCAAAACACTGTCAATGGCCGCAAAAAGCCTTTCCGCCTCGATAGGCTTCAGCAGATAGCCCTGGGGCTTCATTGACAAAACCTCCTGAATCTTATCTTTATCGGTAACTCCTGTAAGGAACACCACCGGCAGCATCTTTGTATTTTCATCGGAACGGATCTTTGCCAGCACTGCCGGCCCATTCTCCACCGGCATCTCGTAGTCCAACAGAACAAGGTCTGTCTTTCTGGTCTCCAGGAACTTCATAGCCACCTTGCCGCTGATCGCCGTGGCCACATCATATTTCTGGGACAGATAACCCTTGACCAGCTTCAGGACGCTGCTGTCATCATCCACGATCAGGATATGCTTCCTGCGCTTGTCATCGTTTGGCACCGTCCCGGCGGCAATGACGGCAGCCGCAGTTTCCAGAAGCTCCTGCTCACGCCTTGCCTTCTCCTGAGCCTTCTTTTCCTCCTCCGCCCTCTCCCGGGCTTCCTTATCCTGCTGCTCCTGCCTCTGCTCCTCCTGCTCGGCTATTTCCCTTTTCGCATCCAGGAACGTCACGATCTCTTTCTCTATATTGCGGGTACTTATGGGTCTCTGCAGCATATTCACTGTCATCATGGGCGCAGCCTTTGTAAAAGTATCGCATTCCTCCGGATCCCCTATCACGAAAATGGGAAGCTTCTGCCTGAAGATCACGTCGTCCACATTGTTGAATTTCTTTAAATCATTGGAAGTCTCCCTGAAAAGGCAGTACACAAAAGCATCCGGATGAAAATATTTCATATGGTTCAAAATATCATCATAACGATCAGTAGTGCTTAAGCACTCAAAGCTAAAATTCATCTGGGTAAAAAACTCGCCGATAACTGTCTTATTATTTCCTGTGAGCAATAACTTATATTTCATAAAAAACTCCCCTTTATTTTAAGTTCCGCCTCTACTCTCCTACGCCCCCCTTAGCTGGAAAGAATTTCCATCTGGCAAATGCCCAGCTGAAAATTCCTTCCGGGGGCGTCTCCGTTCCGAGGCTGTTTTTATTTTTAGTTCCGCCTCTACTCTCCTACGCCCCCCCTTAGCTGGAAAGAATTTCCATCTGGCAAATGCCCAGCTGAAAATTCCTTCCGGGGGCGTCTCCGTTCCGAGGCTGTTTTTTGTTTAAATCCCTGCATTCATTATAACAAAAAATTCCGGGGTCTGCAACAACTCCCTACTGGCTCCCCCACACTGTAATGTTGTCTCCCAGCGCAGTAAAAGTCATAACCACCTTCCTCTCCTTCGGATCCTCAAACAGCTGCTCGCTGGGCATTTTCAGAAATACCCCCTGATAGGTGACGTCCTCCAAAGTGATGCTCATATGAGGAGAATTCTCCTCATAGCTCCAGCTGCCGCCAAGATCCCCTGTCACAGAGCCGTCCCCATGGAGCGTGATATGTACCGCATCCACAATACCCTTATACTCCTTCCCGTATTTCCTGTAATAGCTCACAGGATCATGCAGGATGAACTCATACTCACCACACATTTCCTCCAGGGAATAGCCTGTATCGCTTATGGTTTCTCCCGCGTACTCATAAGGCGCCGCCACCAGCCAGCCTTCACTGTTTACAAAAAGCTGCTGTACCCTGACCTCATGGGCCTCCTGGATACCGTTTTTGCCGCCTGCGAAACGGCTGTGATAAACCAGGAAAATCCGCCCGTCCTCCGTCACATAGGCTGAATTGTGCCCCTGCGCCACCCGGATCTCCCTGCTGCCCGTCCAGTCATAGCTCCCCATCAGCCGCACGCCCTTCTTTACGAAAAGATTATTCTGAGGCTTATCATAGACAGCCGGATTGCCCGCCTCATCCACATAGGGACCATTGATATCTTCCGAACGGAATACACGGATCTGATAGCCCCCTGTTGCCGTCAGCCCGCCGTAGGACACAAACAGATAATAATAGCCCCCTGTATGTATGATAAAAGGCCCTTCCCCGGACACGCTCCAGCCGCCGGCAAGCTTGTGCCCGTAATAGGCATCCGATACATTCTCCACCGTTTCATAGGTGGTGCCATAATCCCTCAGACCTGTCTCTCCGTCCAGCTTCATCTGATAGATGCCCCCGAACCAGGAGCCATATGCCATCCACAGATTCCCCTCCTGGTCATAGGTCAGGCAGGGATCGATGCAGTTCAGTTTAGTGTCACTGGTGCTCTGATAACGGGTCAGATCCGCGCCCTCCCCCAGCACACGGTACACGTCCGTCAGCCCTGCCGGATGCTTCTCCCCCGCGCTGAAGCCGGAATACACCACCGGTCCGCCATATTCATAAGGACCCTCGATACTGTCCGCCGTCAGCATGACGATCACCGAATTCCAGTCGCTGCCATTGACACTCATATACATACAGTACTTGCCCATCTTCTCATTGTAGATCACATCCGGCGCCCACAGGTTCCCCTTAAGCTCCGGATTGGATGCCGTCCTGCACCAGCTCTCCCACTCCCTGCCAAAAAGCTGTGAATACTCCGTATTGATATTGGTCTTAAAATACTCCCAGTTCATCAGATCCGTGGTCTTCGCCCACGCCATGTGGGAGCCAAAGATATAATAAGTACCCCTGTCATATACCACCGAGGGGTCATGGACAGTCACACGGCTGGTAGTGACAGCCACAAATTCCTCCGGCTGCTTCTCATTTCCCCCTGGCTGACCGCCCTGACCGCCTGGCTGTGTACCTTCTCCACCGGCCAATCCGCCCTGACCGTCTGCCTGTGTACCTTCCCCACCGGCCAATCCGCCCTGTCCGTCTGCCTGTATGCCTTCTCCACCGACCAATCCGCCTTGTCCGTCCGCTATGCTTCCCATTTTCCTTCCTCCGTTTTTATCCTTAACCGCCGGAACTTTCAGGCTGCCTTTCACTCCGTTGATCACGGCAGCAAACTCATATACCGGCTGGTAATAGCCCTTTGAATCCACACTGTAGACAAGCTGCGCCTTCCCTATCTCACCCTTCAAAATCGTGTCCGCAGTATGATAGCTGTTTGAAAACTTTCCTGAACAAATCCTCTCATACGCCTCTGCTTCGGAGATCACATCATAATATTTGTAAGGTGTGCCTGTCAAGATATTGTTGTCAATCCTGCCCATACTGCCGTTATCATAAAAAGTACAGCTCAACTCTCCATTATAGAAAATGCCATCCTCCACATGCTGTTTCAGGATAAAAGCGTAAACGCCGTCACCCCTGTTCTCGAAGGAAGCTGCTGTTGGCAGGTTAATCCCATAGCCCCTTAACGCTTCCCTGACCTGGAACTCCCCGGCGTCTGTCACCCTGACCGGCTCCGTATCTTTTCCCGCCTCCTCAATACCTGCCGCCGCTTCCTCCCTGGTCCTCACCTGCACCTGATAGACAGGAAGGCTCCGCGCCTCCCGGCTGTAGGCTTCCTGAGAAGAAAACTCCAAAAGCCCTGTATCATAGGCAGCAATGCACTCCACATACAGATTGCCCAGATCCTGCACCCTGTACACGAAAAACAGGATTCCGAAAGCCATAACTGTCCCCACAAGCGGCAGCTGCAGCAGGAGTACCTGCCACACAGGTACCTTTTTCATCCCTGTTGGCCCAGCACTCCCCACAGGCTCAGCCACTTCCGCAGCCCCAGCATTTCCCACAGGCTCGACCGATCCCTCAGTCACAGCAGTCCCCACAGGCTCGGCCGATCCCTCAGTCACAGCAGTCCCCAGAGGCTCAGCCGCCCCCGCAGTCCCAACCGCTCGGACATACTCCTCTGCCCTATCCGGTCTGACAGAATCCTCTGCTGATCCAACCATTCCGACATGACCAAAAATCCTGGCTCCTCCGCCAGAACGGACACGGCAGAGTACACCGCGTACAATGGCATAGAATCCATATCCGATCATGGTTCCCAGAAAATTGTTGAAAATGTCGTCCATCTCCACCACACCCCGGCGCAGCGTAAGCTGCGAAAGCTCGATCAGCACAGTCACCACAACCCCCACAAGATATGTCTTCCAAAAGCGCCCAAGCCTTTTGACCCCCAAAGGCAGCAAAAAGCCCAACGGCACAAACATAAGGATATTCAATGCCAGATTCCGCCACAGTATGTCGGAAAAGCTCCTCCATGCCTCTCTGTAAGAATAAAAAAGCGGTACCACCTTTCCATCTATGGGATAACTGCTCCGGTCAAACAGAGTCGCGCTCAGCACCACAAAGAGATAACAGCCGAATACAAGCGCCCATAGAACCTTTCCCCTGGTCAGCCTCCGCTTCCCTTTCATCAGCTTCTTATAAATCAGAAAATAACCGGCGCAAAACAGGATCAGCGCCCCCACCGCCACAAGCCCTCCCCGCATCAGGTAAATTTTCAACATCGTCACGATATCTTCAAAACTCATACATAACCCCCTTCTCCTCTACCGGTAGTGTCAAATCTGACACTACTTTTTGGCTACAAAATCTTTATTTTCCGGGA
>CAOKQK010000009.1 GCA_948470905.1 uncultured Lachnospiraceae bacterium
CATTTAAGACTGCCTCCCTGACTTCCCCATCCAGTCCCTGACCAAAATAGTCCCTGGGGATTCCGATGCGCATTCCCTTTACATCCCTTTGCAGAGCTGATGTAAAATCCGTATCCTCCCTTTTTACAGAGGTAGAATCTTTGGGATCATGGGACGCGATCATCTCCAGAACCGCCGCACAGTCCTCCACATTTTTGGTAATAGGGCCGATCTGATCCAGCGAAGACCCATAGGCGACCAGCCCGTACCTGGAAACAGTGCCATAAGTAGGCTTCATGCCAACCACGCCGCAATAAGAAGCAGGCTGCCTGATAGAGCCTCCGGTATCGGAACCCAGCGCAAAAAAACACTCTCCCGCGGCGACAGCGGCGGCAGAGCCGCCGGAAGACCCTCCCGGCACATGCTCCGTGTTGTGAGGGTTCCTGGTCACGCCATATGCGGAAGTCTCCGTGGTAGAACCCATGGCAAACTCGTCCATGTTGGTCTTTCCAATGAGGACCGCCCCTGCCCTTTCCAGGTTCAAGACCGCCTCCGCTGAATAAGCGGGCACGAAATTGCCCAACATCCTGGACGCGCAGGTGGTAAGCATGCCCTCTGTGCAAAGGTTGTCCTTGACTGCCACAGGGACCCCCGCCAGGGCTCCCGTAAGCTCTCCGGAGTCAATCCTTTCCTGAACCTCCTCCGCCCTTTTCAGCGCCCCCTCCCGATCAATTGTCACATAGCAGTGATACTCCTTCTCCGACCTCTCTATCTGAGAAAGAACTGCCGCCATCGCCGCAGCAGCAGTGGTCTTCTTCTCTTTGATCGCCCTGCCAAGCTCCACCGCGCTCAAGCTTAAAAGCCCGCTGTCATCCATTTTGATCCCTCCTTATTCCAGTTCCCATTTATGGGAACCTGTCCGCCTTCCTCACTCAAAAGTTTTCGGCACCACAAACATATTATCCTTTTCACCTGGCGCATTCCGCAGGATCCTGTCACTTTCGTCTCCATTGGTGACAATGTCCTCACGGAACACGTTCTGCACAGGAAAGATATGGGACATGGGCTCTACTCCCGAAGTATCCAGCTCGTTCAGCTTGTCAATATAGTCCAGCATCCTGCCCATATCTCTCTTAGCAGCCTCCTTCTCCTCACCGGATAATTCCAGCTTGGCAAGGATGCCCACATATTCTATTGTCTCATCACTTATCACATTTGCCATTATACGCCTCGTTTCTGCGCTCCGCGCGCCCGCTTCCGGCGCCGCCTGCCTCTGCGACCGGCTGCTCCATTTTCCACATTTTTCCCGCATATTTAATCCCGAACTCTGATATGCACTTCCCGAAGCTGCTGCTCTGTCACCTCTCCCGGTGCGCCGCACATCAGATCCTGGGCGGAGCCGCTCATGGGAAAAGCGATGACCTCGCGGATATTCTCCTCGCCCCGAAGCAGCATCAGCATGCGGTCCACGCCGGGCGCCATGCCCGCGTGCGGGGGCGCTCCAAACTGAAACGCCTGATAAAGGGCACCGAATTTGTTCTTCAAAACCTTCTCATCGTAACCGGCAATGGCAAATGCCTTTACCATAATGTCTATGTCATGGTTCCTCACAGCGCCGGAGGACAGCTCCACGCCGTTGCACACAATGTCGTACTGATAGGCAAGAATATCCAGGGGATCCTGTGTCTCCAATGCTTCCAGCCCTCCCTGGGGCATGGAAAAAGGATTATGGGTAAAACCAAGCTGCTTCGTCTCCGGATCCAGCTCATACATGGGGAAATCATTCACATAGCAGAAACGGAAGGCATTCTTCTCAGTCAGTCCCAGCTTATCACCCAGCTCGTTCCGGATCTTTCCCGCGTAAAAGCATGCCCGCTCCTCCCTGTCCGCAATGAAGAAAATGGTATCTCCCGCGGACAGCCCCGCAAGCGTCCTGAGTTCGCCCTTTAGCTCCTCGGGAATGAACTTGTCAATGGGGCCTTTATAAGCAAGATCCTCCGCCACCTCCAGATAACCCAGCCCGCCCATGCCCAGGGAAACGGCAAACTGCAGCAGCTTCTCATGAAAGCCATTACTCATCTTGGCACTTACCTTGATGGCGCGGACCGTCCTGCCTAAGAAGGGCTTGAAGGTGCATTTCTGGAAAAATTCCGTCAGATCCATGATCCGCAGAGGATTTCGCAGATCAGGCTTATCCGTGCCAAATTCCAGCATCGCCTGCCTGTAGCTGATCACAGGATAAGGCGCCTTGTCAACTTTCATTCCCTCCGGAGCGAATTTTTCAAAGACTGCGGTGAGCACCTCCTCCCCCACGCGGAACACATCCTCCTGGGTAGCAAAGCTCATCTCAAAATCAAGCTGGTAAAATTCTCCGGGAGAGCGGTCCGCCCGGGCGTCCTCATCCCGGAAGCATGGCGCGATCTGAAAATACCTGTCGATACCGGAAACCATCAAAAGCTGCTTATACTGCTGGGGCGCCTGGGGCAGCGCGTAGAATTTGCCCTTATATTTGCGTGAGGGCACAATATAATCCCTTGCCCCTTCCGGCGAGGAGGCACAGAGGATAGGCGTCTGAATCTCCACAAAGCCAAGCTCCGTCATCTTCTGCCTCAAATATGCGATCACCTGGGAACGGAACAGGATATTGTCCCGCACTTTTGCATTTCTCATATCCAGATAGCGGTATATCAGACGTACTTCTTCCCTGGTTTCCCTGGAGGTCATCACCTCAAAAGGAAGCTGCTGATACACCTTCCCCAGAACCGTGATCTCATGAGCCTCCAGCTCAATAGTCCCTGTAGGAATCCTGGGATTGTAAGTCTCCTGATCACGCTTTTCCACCAGACCCTTAACGCTGATGCAGTTCTCTTTTGTAAGCCCTTTCAAAAGCTCTGGCCTGCGGATCACCACCTGCAGCACGCCGTACATATCCCGCAGGTCAATAAAGGACACCCCGCCGTGGTCACGGATGTTCTCGACCCATCCCGCCATCCTGAGATCCTGCCCGATATTCTGCTCTCCGATCCCGCCGATGGTCATGTCCCTGTAGCAATTCTTTACCCCTGTGGTCTTTTCCATAATCTTCTCCTCATCATCCTGTTGACGTGTTCCATGACTGCTGGAAATTGCTTTCCTCTGCGGCATATTCCATTGCACGGGTCTGTGCATAAAAAAGCGCTTCTACGAAGCACTTGCAAATTCGCTTCGCGAATTCGGAATGCAGGCTCCTGACGGAGCAGTTTCCTATAAGGTAAAAATAATCCCGGAACACAGCTGTCACTGTATTCCGGGACGAATGTCTTCCTACATCCGCGGTACCACCCGCATTGATAAACCGGAGCCTCTGTCGAAGTCAGAATCCTGACCCTCAGCCAATCCCGGCCTATCCTCTCTCACGCTTAACGCACGCCACGTGCAAACCTAGTATGGGACAGCTCTGCCACATTCCTGCGACTGCCGCATAAGCCTCTCCCCGTTCGGAAAGCCTGCTCCAGAGTGTTCCCTATATCAGCTTTACGCTGACAGCGCTCTCAGTCGGTGACGCCGTCTCCCTGTCGTTTCCCCTGAAAAGAGTCTCCTTCACTGCATTTTAAATATGTGAGTAATCCTACCACATTTTCCTGCTCTTTGCAAGATAAAGCTCAAAAATCCGTCAGTAAATGACAGTTCCTGTAACGGTTCAGAGACTTCTCTCAACTGTCACCAGTCCCTTAACCTGTCTGAACCGCTGCACAGCCCTGCAGGCAGCTGTCTACTTGATCCAGCCCCAGCATATCCCGAGGTATTCCGCACAAAAGTACATCCCGCGCAGCCAGGTCAGCAGTGCCCCCGCAAACAGCGGCCATTCCAGGTCTTTGCGCTCTTTTAATATTTTGCCTGCCAGGGACAGTATCACACAGATGCACAGCACCATGGTGCCGAAGGAAGCTCTGTCAGGATAATGCGGCGACAGCACGAACGCTCCCCATGACAGCAGGGCGCAGAACAGCAGCAGGACATTCCGTCTGCCAAGAGACTGCTTCAGCACAAATCTGCTGACAATGACCATGCCTCCCAGCACAAGCAGGGTAGGGAACAAATATTCCAGCGCCCCCTTGCATTCCGCGTAACTGCGCAGATAAAGCTTCCACACAAAACCATATTCCCCTCCTATCTGTCTGTTTCGCACGAAATTGCCCGGCGCCGCTATACACATGATGCTGCCCAGCAGACAGCCGACGTTGCCAAGCACCATCCACAGCCGGATCCCCCGCTTCTCCCTGACTGCCATAATGATCACAATCAGGCTTAAGATCCACACTGCCGGCCCCATGTTTTCATTGCTCCACCCTGCGAGAATACTCAGGGGAATGATCCACAACGTAATCCCTTTGAGATCCTTTTTCTCTGTCACCGTACCGGAGCCGCCTGCAGCCGCGGCTCCCTTTTCATCCGGCAGTTCCCTCAGATAACAAAAGCAAAAAAGCAGGATAAATACCGTGATATACAGATAGTTGGCAGCTCCCGACTGCCAGAACATGCTCATGCGCCAGTTGGCATTCAGCCCCAGGGGCATGGCGAAGGCTGTGAAATATGCCGCATACCTGCGGTTTCCGGACACAAGGCAGATCATTCCCGCAAGCAGAAGCATGAACACAACATTCAATATGTCCGCAGCCATTTCCCCTGCGCACAGAGTCAGCTGAAGGATCGTATGGGTCATTGTCCTGCCGCCCCAATTATTATAATGCCATATCTGCGCGCTTATGATATCCCTCAGGGAAGATAATGGGCTGTCCTCATACAGCACCGTGGAATACCACAGATCGTCCATCATGAACGAAACTTCCCTGTGGGTCACAAATACCACCACAACAGACAAAACCATCAGCAGGCATGACACTGCCTGCAGCCCCGGAACTTTCTTCTTTCCTGTCTTCATTCCTTCCAATATCCTCACACAGGCAGCCGCTTCCTTACGGAGACCTGCTGCCCCATACAAGATTCCTTCATGCTACATTCTCCTGATCCTGTCCACCGCCTCTACGGTATTTTCATAGCTTCCAAAGGCTGTCAGCCGGAAATACCCTTCGCCGCTTGGCCCGAAGCCTGAACCGGGCGTGCCCACCACATTGACATTCTCAAGCAGCCTGTCAAAGAATTCCCAGCTGGTCAGCCCGTCCGGGGTCTTCAGCCAGATATAGGGCGCATTGATGCCACCGGAAACAGTGTAGCCTGCTTCCTTTAAGCCGTGATAAATATAGCTTGCATTGTTCATGTAATAGGCAACCTGTTCTTTCAGCTGTGCTTTTCCCTCCTGGGAATACACCGCCTCTCCCGCGCGCTGTACGATATAAGGAGCACCATTGTACTTGGTTCCGTGACGCCTTGCCCACAGGGAATGCAGTGCCACATCCCCGCATTTCAAGTCCCTGG
This sequence comes from uncultured Lachnospiraceae bacterium, assembly GCA_948470905.1. Taxonomy (GTDB): domain Bacteria; phylum Bacillota; class Clostridia; order Lachnospirales; family Lachnospiraceae; genus Acetatifactor. The sequence continues at coordinate 5,395 of CAOKQK010000009.1, forward strand.
GCACGACAGTAAAGCCCAGCCTCACGCCGGTAAAACCTGCGTTCTTGGAAAAGGACCTAAGCTCAATGGCACAGTTTCTCGCCCCCTTACACTCATAAATACTGTGGGGAATATCCGGCTCGGATATATATGCCTCATATGCCGCATCATAGATAATGACTGCCCCCACCCTGCACGCATAATCCACCCATTTCTGGAGCTGCTGCCTCGTGACCGCAGCTCCGGTAGGGTTGTTGGGAAAACACAGGTAGATCAGATCCGGCGTCTCATCGGGAAGCTCAGGCGCAAAACCATTTGCCGCAGTGCAGGGCATATAGATCACATTGCTCCACGTCTCCCTGAACTTATCATACTCTCCCGCCCTTCCTGCCATCACATTGGAGTCCACATAGACCGGATAAACAGGGTCGCAGACCGCTATCCGGTTATCAGTGCTGAAAATTTCCTGGATATTTCCCGAATCGCACTTTGCGCCGTCGGAAATAAAAATTTCATCCGCCGCAATCTCACAGCCTCTCGCCTCATAGTCATTTTCGGCAATCGCCTTCCTCAGGAATTCATAGCCCAGATCGGGCGCATAGCCCCGGAAAGTCTCCGCCTTTCCCATCTCATCCACCGCGCCATGAAGCGCCTGGATGATTGCCGGAACCAGAGGCTGCGTCACATCCCCAATGCCCAGCCTTATGATCTTTTTATCGGGATTTGCCGCGCTGTAAGCGCTGACCTTCTTTCCAATGGCGGAAAAAAGATAACTTCCCGGCAGTTTTAAGTAATTTTCATTTAATTTGTACATGTGATCTCTCCCTCAAACACCGTGACGGCAGGCCCGGTCATATAGACCAGGTTCTTTTCCCTGTCCCACTCAATCTCCAGTTCACCGCCCAGCAGCCGGACAGTGATCTTATTTTCCGTCAGACCGTTCAATACGCATGCCACCGCCACAGCGCAGGCTCCCGTACCGCAGGCCAGCGTCTCTCCGGTCCCGCGCTCCCAGACACGCATAAAGACATTCCGCCTGTCAGCCACCTCCACAAACTCCGTATTGGTGCGCTTGGGAAACCTCTCATGGCACTCAAAGCCCGGGCCGGTCTTCTCCAGATCAAGCCCCGCCACTCCCTCCGTAAAGATGACGGCATGGGGATTCCCCATAGACACACAGGTCATACGGTATTCTCTGCCATCCACCAGGATTGGAGCGTCCACCAACATTTTCCCGGCTGCCTTCTGGGTTACAGACGCTTCCTGGCTTTCTGGCGCTTCCTGGTTTTCTGGCACCCTCTGGCTTTCTGGTGCCCCTTGGCTTTCGGGCGCTTCCTGGCTTTCTGGCGCCACAACAGGAATCAACACAGGATCCAGAATCGGGCTCCCCATGTTGACGCGGACCTTCCTGACAACGCCTCTGTCACTCTGCATCCCGGAAGCTTTCTCCACCGTCAGATCCAGATACTTAATCTTTCCCGCACTGACTACTGTGATATGTTCAGAGTCCGTCAGGCCTTTGTCGAAGACAAACTTTCCCACACAGCGGATGCCGTTGCCGCACATTTCTGCCCTGGTACCATCCGCATTGAACATCTCCATCTCAAAATCAGCCTCTTTAGAAGGATTAATAAAAATCACTCCGTCGCCGCCAATTCCAAAATGTCTGTCACTGAGCCTTCTCACCAGATCCGGCTTTTCCTCCTGTCTGATTTTTTCCGTAAAACCATTGACATAGACATAGTCATTGCCACATCCCTGCATCTTTGTAAAACGCATAATACCTCCTGATTTTCAGTTCCGCCTCTTGTCTCCTACGCCCCCACTGTTTACCTCTTCATTGCCAGCACCATCAGCGCCGTCTCCGCCATATTGGTCCCGCTGTCCATGCTGCATTTCTGCAGATAGCGGTGCGCCTCCTGTTCCGTTAGATGGTTTCTTTCCATCAAAAGCCTCTTTGCCTCCCTGATTGCCGTTTCTTCCTCCGCATTCCGCACTCTGGGTTGCAAACGCGCCCTGCGCCGGCGCCGCTCAATCCCCTCAGCCATCATACCCACTGTGCTGACAAGGTCATTCACCTTAAGAGGCATGGTCAGACACACAATGCCGCTTCCTTCACACTCACTGACCAGGCGGCTGGAAGCGATCAGCAGCATATCAAATCCAGACGGCAAAAGCTCCTGCACCTCAGAACACACCATGTCCAGAAGCTTGTAACCGCAGATCACAATGCCATCTTTCATTTCATCCGCCTGGCTGATGACCTGCGCACCCGTAGTACAGACGCCTGTCACCTGAAATCCACTGCGCATCAAAATATTCTTGATGCCTTTGGCTTCCTCCAGCTTTGGCAGCGCTACAATAATGTTCGTCAAATGCCCACCTCCTTATTCTAAGCCAAACGGGACTCAAATGCCCCCAGAGCCAAGGACCCCGAAGCAGGTTGACAGATTGTCAATCCTGCAACGCGGCAAACTGAATGCGCCCATAGGACGTATGGTATTTGACCCTCACGGCATTCGCCAAAGCCTCAGAGAAGTAAGCTTCTCAGACTCCTCCTCTTTTCCCGCGGGAATAAAGAGCTTTTAATATCTGTACAGGTACTCCTGCAGCTCCCACTCAGACACATAGGCGCGGTATTTCTGCCATTCTTCTTCCTTCGCCGCAATATAATTCCTGGTGATGTGCTCCCCCAGCACATCTTGGATAAAAGTATCCTTTTTCAATTCCTCCACGGCGTCTATCAGGGTTCCGGGAAGGCTTTCAATGTTCATTTTACTCCGCTCGTCTTCCCTCATTGTAAAAATATTAAAATCAACCTTAGCGGGCGGCTGGACCTTGCCTGCAATCCCATCCAGACCCGCCTTAAGGCAAACCGCAAGGGTCAGATAGGGATTCGCGGAAGGATCCGGACTTCTGAGTTCAATCCTGGTCCCATTGCCGCCTCCTGCAGGAATACGGATCAAGGAGCTTCGGTTGATATCACTCCACGCGATGTAAACCGGTGCCGCGTAGCCGGGCACCAGCCGCTTGTAAGAATTAACCAGCGGATTGGTGACAGCCGCCATACCCTTAATATGCTTCATGATTCCGCCTATAAAATAATACGCTTCCCTGCTCAGCCCGTTTGGGTCGCTCTCGTCCTGAAAAATATTCCTGCCGTCCCTGTGCAGGGACATATTGATGTGCATGCCGGAACCATTGACACCGTACTTTGGCTTGGGCATAAACGTGGCATGCAGACCGTGGCGCCTTGCAATCGTTCTCACCGCCAGACGGAATGTCATAATATTATCCGCCGTCACCAGCGCCTCATCATAACGGAAATCAACCTCATGCTGCGCCGGCGCCATCTCATGATGGGAAGCCTCAATGATCAGCCCCATATCCTCCAGCGCCATAACTATTTCGCGCCTTGCATTCTCCCCGCCGTCCAAAGGCCCGATATCAAAATACCCCGCCTGCTCCCTGGTCTGTGTGGTAGGCATGGCGTTCTCATCCGTATTGAACAGGAAAAATTCACATTCCGGTCCCACCTCAAAGGTATAACCCATATCCTGTGCCTCCCTGACAGCACGCTTCAGCACCTGCCTGGGGTCTCCCTCAAAGGGATTACCGTCCGGGCGGTAAATGTCACAGATCATCCTCGCTACCTTGCCCTGCTGGGGTCTCCATGGAAAGATTTCCAAGGTGGACAGATCCGGGTGCAGGAACATATCGGCCTCCTCGATACCCACAAAGCCGGCAATCGCCGAACCGTCAAACATACATTTGTTGTCCAGCGCCTTCTCCAGCTGATTTGCCGTCACCGCGATATTTTTCAGATTTCCAAGCATATCCGTGAACTGCAGGCGGATAAATTCCACATCTTCCTCCTCCACCAGCCTCACAATATCGTCTCTCGTATAGTTTTTCATGGCTAAAACCTCTCCTCCCTGACTATAGTTGCGTCCCTGCATTCCTGCGCCCCTTGAGAAAAAGGAAATTTGTTCCGCTTTCCGGGTGCCTCATCGCCCTGACCGCATGCTCCATCAGCAGCAAACTTCCATATACAGTCCTGTGCATGAAAAAAGGGCAGTCTTACTCCTGAGTTAAGAACGCCCTTGTCCTGCCTTTAAATATAACAGCCAACGTCTCCTTTTGTCAACGCAAAATCACACATATTTTCCAGTTCCGCCACATATTTATTATATAAATAAACATCATAACAAGAACTTAAGGGGAATATGAATGAGTGCTAAAACAAAAATTGTCGTACTTCACATGAAAGAACTGATTTATACCGGAATCTTTGCGGCGCTGGGGATTCTTTTCATAGCACTGCTGATCATGATGTTCCTGCCCGGCAAAAAAGACAGCGATACGCCTGCCCAGGACCCGTCTGTCACAGAGACTTCTTCTCTCTACATACCCGGTATATATACCACAGAGCTGGTACTGGGAAATCAGTCAATCGATGTGGAGGTCATCGTGGATAGGGCTTCCATTACCTCCATCCGCCTGGTCAACCTGAACGATGCTGTAACTACCATGTATCCGCTGCTGCAGCCGACCTTTGACTCCATCTGTGAACAGGCTCTCACACTGCAGACATTGGAAAACATTACCTACAGCACTGAGAGCAAATACACCTCCCTGGTACTGTTGGAGGCAATCCAGCATTCCTTAGACAAAGCCTTCAACCCGAAAGCACAAAACTAATGTGATGTACCGTTCACAGCGAAAGCTTTTCCACCTCGGAAAGCCAAAGATTCTCGCTGGCATCGGAGGGCATGCGCAGATCTCCCCTGGGTGAAAGCGCCACACTTCCTACTTTGGGTCCGTCCGGCAGACAGGAACGTTTAAACTGCTGCCGGAAGAATCTGCGGTAAAAAATCTTCAGCCAATTCAAAATCGTCCTGTTATCATACTGTCCCTGGAACGCAAGCTTCGCCACCCGATACACCTTCGCAGGGGGAAAACCGCAGCGCAGCACATAGTAGAGAAAGAAATCATGAAGCTCATAGGGACCTATCAAATCCTCCGTCTTCTGAGCAATCTCGCCATCTACCGGTGGCAGGAGCTCCGGGCTGACTGGCGTATCCAGCACATCCTCCAGAATTCCCCCAAGCTCACCTTCACCGTATTTCTCAGAATAATACTGTACCAGATGGTGAACAAGCGTTTTGGGAACACCCGCATTGACCCCATACATGGACATATGGTCCCCATTGTAGGTTGCCCAGCCAAGCGCCAGCTCTGACATATCTCCGGTGCCTATCACCAGCCCGTTTACACGGTTTGCAATATCCATGAGCACCTGCGTCCTCTCCCGAGCCTGCCCATTTTCATAAGTCACATCATGGTTGTCGATACTCTGCCCAATGTCCCTGAAATGGACCGCGACTGCTTCCCTGATATCTATCTCTTCCAGCGTAGTCCCCAGCGTTTCCGCCAGCCTGCGGGCGTTGTCACAAGTTCTGTCCGTGGTTCCAAAACAGGGCATTGTCACTGCAATGATCCCTTTCCTGTCCAGACCCAGCAGGTCAAAAGCCCGCACCGTCACAAGCAGGGCAAGTGTGGAATCCAGACCTCCCGATACCCCCACGACAGCTGCCTGGAGTTTTGTATGTTCCAGCCTCTTTTTTAAGCCGTACGACTGGATAGACAGAATCTCCTCGCAGCGCTGCCTGCGTTTTTCCTCATCTCCCGGCACAAAGGGCATACAGCTGAAAGTACGCTTCAGCGCAGTCTTCTCTATTGTCAGGTGAAAAGGCACCACCACATAATCCGCCAGGGACTTTTTGCCGAAACCTCCCATGCGCCGTCTCTCATGATCAATCCTCTGTACATCAATATCCCCGTAGATCGTAGTGGATGCAAAACGCTTAACCTGCTCCAGGATCGTGCCGTTTTCCGCAATCAGGTTATGTCCGCCAAACACCAGATCCTGCGTGGACTCCCCCTCCCCGGCGGAACAATACACATAGCCGCAGATCATCTTTGCGCTGGAAGATTTTACTAAAAGCTCCCTGTACTCATCCTTGCCCACAGTCTCATTGGAGGCGGAAAGATTGGCAATCACCGTTGCCCCTGTCAGCGCATGGCTGATACAGGGCGAATCCGCCACCCAAAGATCCTCACAGATTTCAAAGCCCACTGTCAGCTCCCGCAGGTTTTCACAGGTAAACAAAATATTGATACCAAAAGGAACCGCCTTCCCCTCGTACACATAGGAAACCGGCTTGGCATTACCCTCCGAAAAATGGCGCCCTTCGTAAAACTCCGCATAGGACGGCACATTCGCCTTGGGAACAAATCCCAGGACACTGCCGTTCCAAAGCACCGCAGCCACATTATAAAGAGCACCATCCATCTCCATTGGCAGCCCCACCGCCACCAGCACATTCTTATTCCGGGTCGCCTCTGCCACCCTGGACAGCTGCGCCAGCGCTTTCTCCAACAAAAGCTGTTGCATAAACAGGTCCCCACATGTATAACCTGTCAGACAAAGCTCAGGGAACACAATAAGTCTGGCTCCCGCCGCATATGCCTCCTCCAGCTTTTCGCAAATCACCCCTGCATTATAGACAGGGTCAGCAACCTTAATCTTGGGCGTAGCTGCCGCCACCTTAACAAATCCCTGCTCCATGTTCCGCGCCGACATCTCCTTTCCTGTTTTGCAAAATCCTGCTCAGCATTCCTGCTTCTCTTCCCATTTTGGCATATTGTACTTATACTGCTTCATTCACATTCTTTCCATTTCCATTCAATCTTTGATCAACGCTTCCAGCTCATCCACACTGAACTTATACGCTGTATTGCAAAAGTGACAATTTACCTCTATCTCCTGCCCTTCGTCAATCATATCCTGCATCTCCTTTTTCCCAAGGCTGACCAGAACCCTCTCTATCCTGTGCCTGCTGCAGTTACAATGAAAAACAGCAGGCATGGTACCCGTCATCTCCGGATTTAAACCATTTAAAATAATCTCCAACATCTGCTCCGGCGTGTTGCCCGCATCCAGCATGGCAGTCACGGAACCCAAACACCCCAGATTCTTCTCCAGTCTGTCAATGACCGCCTCCTCCGCAAAGGGCATCAGCTGAATGATAAAACCTCCCGCCTGTCTTACAGTATTTCCGCGGTTCATCAGCACGCCGAGCCCAACCGAAGACGGAACCTGTTCGGAAACAGCGAAATAATATGTCAGATCCTCCGCAATCTCGCCTGTCTGAAGTGAAGTCTGCCCTATATAAGGCTCCTTTAAACCCATGTCCTTGACAACAGAAAGCATCCCCTGTCCCACGGCGGCAGCCACATCCAGCTTGCCGTTCTGCTTTGCCGGCACGATCACATCCGGCACCACCGCATAACCTTTGACCATTCCTTTTGCATCCGCTGTCACTGTGGCGCCCCTCATGGGCCCGTCCGATTTAATCTGCAAAGTCAGTAAGTCGTCTTCTCCTTTCAGCATACTGCCCATCATAACTCCCGCACTCAAAAGACGCCCCAGGGCTGCCGTGACTACAGGGCTTGTATTATGTGTCTCCCGCGCCTTCTCTACCAGCTCCCTGGTAGTGCAGGCAAAGGCTCTGATTTGAGCATCCGCCGCCACAGCGCGCACGATATAATCTGTCATACGTATAACCTTGCCTTTCTGAAACCTGCTCTCCCATATGCAAAAAAAGTTATGCCGCTTCTTAAAATTTCCCACTCCCAAAAATTACTCCAATGGCGTCCTGCTTTCCCTTTGGCAAAACGGCTTCCAGCCGTCAAATATTTTTACCGTGTTCCCCGGCAACCACATACACACGCTCGCTCTCCGCCCTCACCGCTTCCCCGGTATCTGCATCCAAAAGTTCTTTCATAACCATGCCGGACCTCCCCAGCAGTTCACATATCTTCTCCACGGTATATCCCCTCTGAAAATGTGTCTCCGTAAATCTCCGAAACCGGTCGCCTTCTTCTCTCACAAACACCGTTAAGTCATACTCGTTGATCCCCTCCTCCGGGTCATACAGATTCTCCCAGATAAAACTACAGTCCTCCCGGTTCTCCGCTATGGTGGTATTGCCGATCACCTGACGATATTTGTATTCTGTATTGAAATCAAAAATGAAGATACCACCCGGATGGAGATAATTGTTCACCAGAGAAAAAATGCCAAGCAGCTCATCATCTTCCAGGATATAATTCAACGAATCACAGACACTGAAGACCGTTCCCACAGTGCTGTACAGCTCCAGTTCCCGCATATCCTGGCACAGATACAGAATCTCCGCCCCGCTTTTCTCCTTCTTTTCCATGGCTATATTCAGCATGGACTCTGACATGTCCACGCCGATCATATCATAGCCTTTTTGATACATCAGCTCTGTCAGCGTCCCTGTACCGCAGCCCAGATCCACCACCAGGTTCCGCTCAGAGGCAAGAACCTCCTCCACGTTACGCTCCGGTTTGGACACGCCATATTTTTTTATCAGACTGTCAATCCTCTCCCCCCATTTCTCATAAGGGGTATCATCCATAAGTTCGTCATACACCGCCGCAAAGTCCTGATACATATTAAATTCTCCTGTCACGCCGCCTGCTTAAGGCTTCTCCTGCCATGCTGCCTGTTGCCGGCTGATCACGACAGCCTTCCCCTCTTACGCTGCCTGCTCACAGCAGGCAGATCCGGCGTTTTCCAAAATTCTGTAATCCACATTTTACTCTCCCAGCTTATACGCCACAAAGAAGCCTGCCACAAACGCAAGAATGCCTGTTATGGCGCTGACTACAGTCAGACCTGGAAAACTGCCCATCAGGTAAATGGCAAAGGGAGAGGCGACGATCAACCCGATGATAGCATAATATGCATACATAGGGAACTTCTCAAAGATGATCTCCACCAATTTTGCAATGGCAAAAATACCGATCACAATGCCGATGCCAAAAGGGACCAATATGCCCATGCCGGCAAGAATACCATCCATGTCCAGCGCCGCCAGGGCGGTAAAAAAGTTTTTGATGGCATCCAGCACAGGCTGGTAGAACCCCATCAGCATCAGGATCATGGAGCCGCTGACGCCGGGAATTACCATGGTTGCAGAGGCAATCACACCAACCCCCAGAAGCTTCAGCACATTCACAAACCCAAAGGACAGGTCCGCTGCTACGCCCTCCGACTCACCCATTGCCGCCAGACCTACCACCAGGGCAAAGAAAAGCACCAATGTAATAATATGTCCCACTTTAGGTCTGCTGTCCTTCCCCTTTTTCCCGCTGCCCTTTACCTTTTTTAAAATGGCAGGAAGACCTCCCAATATCAGCCCCACAAACAGAAGATTGGTCTGAATGGGAATCTTCTCAAACATCTCGCTTAAGACAAAGGAACTCGCCGCAATTGCCACCACCATGCCTATGGCTATTGGAAGTACAAACATAACACTCTTTTTAAACTCGCTGAACAGATGGGTGATACAGTGAATCAGCTTGTCATAAATGCCCATAGCCACCATCATAGTGCCGCCGCTGACACCAGGAACAATATTGGCAATACCGATTACAATACCTTTTAAAATACTCTTGATCATAAAATATCCTCTCCTACTCTGCTATGTTTTTATTATATCAGCATAAGCTGCCGCTCATAACCATTTTGGGATTTTAAAGTGCGGTTCGCTCATAATGTGCATTTCACTTATCCTGTCCGTTCTGTGCAATATAATCCCTCAGGAACCCGATCAGCCGATCCATCTCCTCATCAGTCCCAATGGTAATACGCAGGAAATCCGAGATTCTCGGCTTATCCCAGTGCCGCACATAGATATCTTCCTCCCGCAACGCCTCAAAAAGCTGCCTTGCGGGAATTGTCTCATGAGAAGCAAAGATAAAATTGGCACTTGAATCTGGGAACGTAAACCCAAGAGCCCTCAGCTCCCCTTTTACCCGCTCCCTGGTGGCAACAATCCTTGCCGTAGTCTCCTTAAAGTAAGCGCCATCTCTGACCGCCTCCACACCCAGCACCTGCGCCGGAAGGTTCATGGTATAGGAATTAAAAGAATATTTTACATCATTCAGGTATCCGATCAGCTTCTCGTTTCCGATGCAGAAGCCAATCCGCAGCCCTGCCATGGAGCGGGACTTGGAAAAAGTCTGCACCACCAGGAGATTGTCATACTTCCTAATGAGTTGCAAAGCGCTGGTTCCTCCAAAATCTATGTAAGCCTCGTCAACAATGACCACTACATCCCTGTTTGCCTGAAGGATCTCTTCCACAGTGTCAAGGCTTTCCAGTAAACCAGTAGGCGCATTGGGGTTTGGAAAAATGATTCCGCCGTTGGGCTGCACATAGTCGCCGGGGCGTATATGCCAATTTTCATCCAAAGCACAAGTCTTGTAGGGAATCCTGTACAGCTCCGCCCATACATCATAAAATGAGTAAGTCACATCCGGAAACAGAATAGGCTCCTTCCCATTGAAAAAGGTCAAAAACGCCATGGATATCACATCGTCCGATCCCACTCCCACAAACACCTCACAGGGCTCCACATGATAATATTCCGCCAGCGCCTCCACAAGCGGGGTAGTATAAGAATCCGGATAAAGCCGCAGTTTGTCACAGTCCAGCTGCGCCGCCAGTTTCTGCACGCCCGGCGCCGGCGGATAGGGGCACTCATTGGTGTTCAATTTGATCATGCCGGGTTTATTTGGCTGCTCACCCGCCACATAAGGCACCACCCTGCGTATGTTTTCTTCCCACTTCATAACCTGTACCATCCAGGCATCACGCCTGCCTTTCACACTAAATTTCGCATGCCTTCAACCAGATTCCGGCTGTCTGCCCTAATCACTTCCGGCAGTCCTCCCGCGTCAACTGCTCATGGCAATCACCCTTCTGCTCCAATCGCTCACAGTAATCACCCTTCTACCCCAAGTGCTCACGGTGATCACCCTTCTGCTCCAACTGCTCATGGCAATTACCCTTCTGCTCCAGCTGCTCACGGTAATCCCTCACCTGGTCCGGACAGCCCAGCGCCTCATAGCAGCGCACCAACCCTTCCAGCCCCTCCCTGCCGCCTGCAAGTATATTCAATAAAGGCTGTGTTTCATAGACAGCATTATAGTACCAGATTACAGCCTCATCATAATCCTGATGCTCCTCATAAAAATGCCCCAGCTCACAACAAATTTCCGAGCATTCTTCCCCTGCAAGCCCTTTTGTGGTATATTTAAAAAATGTTATCACCTCACCTGAAAGCCGCGCCGCCTTTGCAGCCACACAGCACGCCTGCGCCACTTCCTGGCTGTCACGCCCCGGATCCGCAGCAGCAGCGATAAAATACGGCAGCGCTTTGGCAAAGTCTTCCCCATCTCCCGCTATCATCAGCTCTCTTGCATAGAGATCAAACAGTCTCTTGGACAGCCTGGCACCTGTACCACAGTACCTTTCAAACAGTGCAAGATCACGCTTGGCATGGCTCTCACCAGGCAGGTGCGTTATTACTATGTCACTGTCATAGACAAGCGGCTCCAGCCGCACCACTTCATGAATAGGAGACTCCCAGACAAAACTTCGTTTACTCTTAAAAAGCTTGGGACGATACTCCTCATCGAAATTATAGACAGTGCCATACCGCAGCTGATTGCCATACTTCATCTGTACAATCTCAATCTCCGGCAGTAATGTCTCCTTCAATTGCTGAAAACGCTTCCTGTTCTCCTCAGAAAGCACCTCATCCGCATCTGCAGAATAAATATATTCCATCTGTGCCTTAGAAAAAGCAAAGTTCCTCGCCGCGCTGAAATCATCTACCCACTGAAAATCATAAACCTTTTCCGTGTATCTGCGCGCAAGCTTTTTAGTTGCATCTGTGGAGCCGGTGTCAACGATAATAATCTCCTCCACCAAATCCGCTATTGTATCCAGGCATCTTTCCAATACCTTTTCTTCATTTTTTACAATCATACACAGGGAGACAGTTATCATATCAAACTCCGTTCTCTGCATGCCTGCAAACGCATGCCCGCCTTCGGGCAGGATCTACCCTGCCCGACAGACATGCCACACCACACCGGCAGTACCTTCTCAACCGGTATCACCCACTTCGCCGACAGGGCTTTGTCCAACCGATATCACCCACTTCACCGGCAGGGCTTTGTCCAACTGACATTACCCTCTTTTCCATACGCCAAACCACAAAAACCTGGCAACTATTTCTTATCATATCAAAAAGATGCTGATGACACAACCATTATCTAACAAAATATTTTTATTTTTGTAACATGCTAGGCAACAGTTCACACTGCTGTTCACCCACGCCATTCGTAAAACACTCCCATGGTTCTTTACCACTGCTTCATCCCGTCGTGAACAGGATCAGTGTCATCCAGAAGGCTGCCGTGATATAGGGCATAAAGGGCACTGGTTCCTGAAGGTTTCCTTTACGGTTCAGATTGCGGCGGGCCAGCTGTGTCCCAAAGAGCAGCAGATAGGCAAGCAGCATATGTGTCAGAAGCCCTGCTACATCGAGCCCCAGAACCGTCTCTGCAAACGCGCAGACACAGAAGGCATAGCTGTCCGCAGTGCCATAGATGCGCTCTCGCAGCAACAGCTGTATTCCTATAAAAGTCAGCAGGATGCCCAGCATATCAAAAGATAGAAAGCCTCTCTCCATGAGCACCCTGCAGCGGCACCACAAAAGCGCCAGTGCCGCTGACAGAAAAATCCACCAGGTAAAATTATAAACCTGACAAAGAAGGCCGTCCATAACGCAGGCAAGCAGGAGGCTTCCGCCAATGACAGCCCACAAAAGCTTTTCTCTGACTGGACTGTCCCCTGCAATGACCATGATGCTGACGAACTCTGCCGCTGCCCCTGCAAAGATCCACGGCCAGGATTTTCCCCTAAGCGGCAGCGGCTCGTCCCATTTACCGATCAGAAACACTCCCAGCGCAACAATTGCCAAGATCATCCTCTCAACCTCGTCCTGATTTCATCCAGTATGCTGTCCTTAACCTTGATCGTACGAATCGCCGGGTGCGCCTCCAGTTTCTTATCCCCCTTGTAAACGCGCACTGTGATCTCATAGTCGTTTCCCTCATTTGCATATAAAGGGATCATAAACTGTATTTTCTCATCCTCCTTATAATCTGGATATCCGCCATAATCAAAAGTCTGGTCGTATTCCGACAAAAATTCCGGGAATTCCACCTCCACCTTATCCACATAACCCCAGGCAGTGATGGAAAGGATTCCACTCTCTCCCCGTTTAAACACAGGATCATGCGGCGCCAGTATTCTCTCCACCTCCGCCTCCAGGGCAAATTCCGTCACATACCAGCTCTCCTTCGTCTCATTACCTACATTGTCAGACGCATAGCCTGTCACAACAAAGTCCCCGCTGAAAACAGGCTCCTTCTGGGTAATCTCCACCCGCACAATACCGTTTTCATCCGCCTTGTAAACAGCACTGCCAAAGTTGTCCAGATTTTCAATCTGCAAGTAAAAATCCCTGACGCCGGACAGCTCATCTGACGCCTTTGCCTCAATCACCACGGTTCCATCATTCCTGTTGATCAGTTCCATGGAGTGTAATGGCTCAAGACCCGTTATCACAGGCGCAGCCGCATCACCAATGAGCCATAGCGCATGTTCCGCATCCTGCTCCCTGGCAGAATACATGACACCTTCCCGGGTACTGGCACCTGCCGCCGGCGTCACCATAATAGTCTGGCCATCCCATACGCTGTCCAGCGTAAAGGCCTGGTAAAAATTGACATTCCTCGCCTGTCTGCTGCGGTTTGCGCCAATGAACATTGCGTCCTGCAAAATAGACTGCCCTTCCGTCTGCCTCTCAAATAAAGTACTCTCCAGAAAATCTTCCGAATCTAAAGGTATGCTGTAGGGCAGTTTCACACTGCATGTCTGCGTCTCCTCTTCTCCGCCCACATGCCTGATATCAAAGATCTGATGATCAATCTGATAATTTTCCCTTGCAGTCCCGTCCATCCTGGATCCATAAGAAAGCAGGAAGGGCGTAACACCATCTGCCTTCACATAATAGGTTCTGTGATTCTCTGCCGGGTATACACTTTCGTGATCCCTGCTGCCCACAGCGCTGTCTATGAAAATATCCTCTGTATAAACCTGCCAGAAAAGCTCTTTGTCATCCATTCTGATTTCTACATGTACCGTTTCTGAAACATTACCCGCCCTGTCTACTGCTGCCAGGTGCAGATACCTTTCAAAAGGCTTCAGCTCCACCGTCACTTCCTCCTTTGTAAGAGGCTCCGCGGCATTAGCCGCATTGGAAGCTGTCACCACAGTAGCGGGATTTTCATCTACCACATAAAGATAACCCTTAAGCCCTGTCTTTAAAATATTTCGTGTAATATTGGAGGTACACATCAGTTCTCCTGTACGGCTGTGATAAGATTCCGCTCTAAAGTAGTACTCCGTCCCTCTGTCCTCCACCGGCAAAAATGTCACCAGCACATGACTGCTGTCCCTGACATTTTTTAATATACCGCTCTCCGCGATGGCAAAGGGCGCCGCGGTATCGAATGCCTTCACTCCCCCCAACTCCTGATCTTCAGTCAGCCCTACCTCCTCTGCCCTGATTGCTGCGCTTCCATTTCCACTCACACATCCTGCCGCACTGCTCTGTGTGACTGCATACTCTGTGTTAATATAACTGCTTCCGCCGTAAGCTGGCTTCGCAGAAATGCACTGCCCATCCTCCATTCCACAGATAATCCTGTCAGTCTGCATCACGATGGACTTTAATGCATCATGGTGGAATCCCGGGTCATCTCCATCCCGTACAGACCGTGCTTCCACATAGACTTTGGTAATGCCCCCGCCAAAGTCACAGCCAAGCCTCATTGTCATATCTATTCCTCCGGAACCCGTATTCCAGACATCCCATCCGTCGTCAGCATAGCTTCCCCTCCATATTTTTATCTCAGATAGAATCCCGTCCTGACTGTAAGGTGCCCCGTCCCGATTCTGATAGATTTTCCCCGTGCTTAGATCTTCCAGTTCAACATGCACCCAGTTCCTTATTCCGTCAGTAACAGGATACACCTGAAAATGAAATACATCGTGTCCATCTACTGTGGGAGTCGCATCGATCAGGAAAGATGTCGTAAGACTGGAAAAAGTGTACTCTGCAAACATCCCAATCCACTTCTCATAAGATCCGAAGATGTCAAACTCGCAGCATAATTCATCCAGATCCCAGATGCTTTTGCCATTGTGGAAGGTTTGAGTACCCAGCAGCTGTTTCGCGTTCTGTTCCTTCAGCACTCTGCCATCCTGATCCATGATCTTCAAGCCTGTCTTTGAAAAGACCTGTTCTCCCCAGCTATTATCCCAGAAGAATTCTGTATACATGCTTTTGATTCCCTCTGCCCCAATCCCCGATGAACGAAACACTCCATGCCGTTCGGAATATGCGACATCTTCCGGTTCGCTGTCCCACTGCCAGATAAAAATACTCCCGTCCGCGTTAAAATCATATATATCCTCGGTCTTTGCCACCTCAGTTTTTCCCTCGGCGATATAGTCCTCATCTATTTTTAAGCGACATTTTTTCTCATGGCGATGTACGATATGCTCTCCGGACATTCCTCCGAGATATCCTCCGCCGCCTCCGGACATGCCGCCCGCACCGGCACTGCCGGATGAGACTAAATTAGTACCGGTTCCTCCCGGCTGCCCGTCCCCCGCAGGGCTGGCGCCTCCTCCTCCCCCCGCCGTCAGAAGGGTTCCCTTCAGGCTGGACGAAATCTGCGTCATGCCGCCTCCATTTCCAAACGATGTTCCCTGACCGCCTCCGTTTGCGCCGTTTTTCCCACCCACGGTAACGATGAGCTGTTCGCCTTTTGAAAGATAAAACTTCCCTGAGACGCTTCCTCCCAAACCGCCTTTATGTATATCATAATCCCCGCCCTGTGCTCCGTTTGCCGTCAATGTATAAAATCCCGGCGAGGAGATTGTGATAGTTTTGACAGTGGGACTTCCATTTTCTCCTTCAAAGGAAACTTCTGTGTCAATACCCTCCTCCGCGCCCACAAACGCAGACATACTGGATATCTGTTCATATTGCTTCCCACCATCGGCACTCTGATAAAGCTTATAGATTTTGTTCACATTATCCGGCTGTGTCCACCTTAAATCCACTGCCCCTTTTCCATCCCAGTCTTCATAATTGTCCTCCGAATACAGGCGCAGTTCCACCCATTTCGCATAAAGTGTCACATCATCAGCAGGCATGTAGGAATCACCGCCAAAACCCACATACCTTGTCAGTCCTTCATCCAGATACCACCCTCCAAAGGAGCTGTCCTCCTTTCCAGGTGTCGGAAGGATGACAGGATTGAATGTGTAGACTGCCACTGCTCTGTCGGTGGCATCCATATCGCCGAAGAACTGATAAAGATTCCCCGTCAGCAGCCCGTGCATGGGCGCGCCAATCTCCCAGCGCTCAAAGAAACATGTACCATTCATGGGCGGGATAAAGCTGCCCCCGTTTGTCTCAAAAGATACCGTACGTCCAGCAGGCGGAGTCACATAATCCCCTTCCAGAGAATAAGACTCCCCATAAGCTCTGCGCACAGGATTTTCACCGCTGTAGCTTCCCCCTGCAGCATCGAACACAAGATTGGACTCCACACGCTTCCACTGCGCATACAATGTCACAATCCCCCTTCGGGCAGCACCATAATAATTTTCTTCTGTGAGATTATAGATTTCTTCCCCGTCCGCAAAAAAAGTCCCTGTGCCGTCGGGCTTTGTGTTCCACCCCTGAAACTTATAGCCTGTCCGCAAATATCTGTTCAAGGAAAGCGTCTTTACGGGCGTGACCGGGCTGCCCTCAAACATATCCGCATTATTGTACATATGAAGGCTGTCCGCCATATATCCCTTGGCGTCATCTGCATTCCTATCATACTCCACCTTGTACCTGTTGTAAGATATGCTTTGGCAGCTGTGCTCAACCGCCCTTCCCTGCTCAAGATGATTACAGCTGGGGCACAGATAATAATAGTCCATCCCCAGCGGAATCTCTGTGATAGTGCGTGCCGCCTCCCTGCTCATATATACGTTCATCCTGATTGGCTCAAGACAGTCTGCACAGTACGCAAACCAGCCGGAAAAGTACGGACGCCAGCAGCGGTCCTTTACCAATGGAATACCGTGATAATATTCTCCCAGCGCCTGGATATCCACGCCCTGGATACACTTGGGATTCTCCCATGCAATCTTCCATTGTCCCACCGGCATCACACCGCTTCTGTCATAGGCATAATAATGTTCCCCGGTTTTGAGCTCACGCAGCGAGGAAGGCACTCCTGTGCTGAAATCCGCCTCTCTTGGCGCAAACCAGAATCCGGGCTGCCCTGTGACGTCATATCCCGAAAGCCCCTGATCTGTCGTCCACGCCTTTCCATCCGGAGCAAACCCCACATAGGGGCTTGTAAAAATACTGCCGGCTTCTGCCGTTTCCCCTGAAAAAAGCACTGTAAGTACAGCTGAAATTATCCCCAAAAGATAGCTTGTCCTTTTCATTTTTCAACTTACCCCCACCTGTTCTTCCCTTATCAGTCACACACCTTTACTGCCCTCAGACTCCCGCTGGCAAGTCCGGTGTAAAAGTCCTCAATGTCCCGCTTGTCCAGATAAATGTTCAGCCGCTGCGCAGCCGTAGTCCTGTCCGCCGCCTCAATGCTCTTGCCGGAAATATCGAACGCCTGCTGTATGTATATCGATTCCCACGCAAGCACAGCCTCCTGATCCTGTACATAATAAATGTGGATCCTGTCCCCTGCGCGCAGGACGCCCCCTGCAACCTGGTACATATCTTCCGCCTTAAAACCTGCGATCACCGGATCATCCAGCCCGCTCCTGATACTTTCCAGAGACTCAAACATCCCTTCCGTCAGCAAAACTCCCGGTTCTATGTCGTACACTGCCGCCATGCCATACAACTGTTCCGGAGTACTCAGGGCCGTAGCTGGAATACAGGCTTTATCCAGCTCCTTTTCCACAAAATACTCTCTATAATTGTCCTCTGTTATCATCTGTCCTTTATGTATGACCGCTGCCGCAGTATAAATAACCCCCTTCTCATACTGGGCCAGGATGCTTTTCTCCATCTGTATCATACATACGAACACAGCTGCCGCCGCAATCAATGCCGCGATCGTCCCTCCTGTCTTTACCCTTGCCCGCCGCTCCTCAGGTGTCATCTCCTTCGACGCCCTTCTTCCCGTCTTCTTTTCTACGGAGGCATTATTTTCACTCACTCCATGCCTTACTTTCCTGTCTCTCATTCCTACACCTCCCTGTCCGCTTCAGTGAATGTTAATTTCAATATTTGGAAATTTACTTCCAAACCTGTACCCTATCTTAAGTTCCACCTGCGGAAACCTGTTCCGATTCCGCACTGCAGATCCCTTTACAGGGGAAAATATTTTGGACCTCAATAACGCAGACACCTGTTTCCTGTTTTACCTGGAAATATCCGCCAGATTCCCCTTATGCGCCGTCACTGTTACTCCAAAAAAGCTCTCCACCTCAAATGTGATCTCGCTGTATACTGACGTGGTTTCAACAGGGATCCCATTAGGCGCTGTCACGTTCCCGGGCGTTTCCTGCCAATGTGTCATCTGCCCGGTCTCGTCAAAATGGTATACCGCCACTCCGCCGTCCCCTACATTATAGACAATATAACGTACAATCCTGACCGGTCCCTGTACAAGACTTCCCGCCTGTCCTTCCCATGCATCATTTAGATTTAAATTATTCCTGACTGCCCACCGGTAGGTGCCATATGCCTCCTCCGGTCGGGCAATCAGTATATTGTGTGAAATCCCGTACTCCTGCACATCCACTACTGCGGATGCCAGGTTGGAAGCCGCAAGCGCGTCCTCCAGATACAGGGAGGCGGCGCGGTAATGCTCCAGCTGCAGGACTGCGCAGAGCATTACCCCCAGGAACAGGGTAATGAACAAACCAGCCATTCCTCCTGTCTGACCGCCTTTCTTTCCTGTAAAAAGCCTTTCGGAAAAAACGCAGGCTTTAAGAGCATCTCTTTTCTCAGTGCTTTGCCGTAGAAACTCTCTTTTCCGTAAAAGCATAGACCTCCTTCAAATTCCCCTGCAGCAGTAATATAATAGGCTCCCCATAACCTGCCTGCACGAAGGTAGTCCCCTCCAGCTGCAGATCTGTCACGCCTGCGCCGGCAAGCTCCGCACAGAGCTCCTCTCTGTCCTCATCCGTGAGCATTCCCACAGTCTCCATACGCAGGATATATTTCCGCGCAATCTGGCTGACCTCCGTTTTCTGACCAATCAGGCTCACAATGTCCATATAAACCAGCATCAGCGCTGTCATTGCCAGGACACAGACGCCCGTCGTCACCAGGTCTCCCACATTGCCTTTTTCCTTTGTCATGGATTCACTCCTGTCAGTATCTTCTGCGCTTCGCTGGTCAGCGCCTGCACGATCGTTTCAATAAAGACCTTCAGGCTGTCCTTCATCACCACGCACAGAAGCAGCGCTATGACGCACAGTCCCACTGTCACAAGTATGCCGTCAATGCCCGCCTCCTTCTTCATTCCTTTTGCAAGCAGGCTTCCCGCCGCTCTCTTTACTTTGCTTCCACAACTTGTCAACCAGATTTTCATCCAAACTTCCATAATAAATCTCCTTTTCTTTCTTGATTATGTTTTTAATCGTGTCATTTTCTTATTTCCAGCTCCGTCTCTATGCTCTGGCCCTCTTTGCGGAAAGAAATTTTCATCTGCCCAGATGGCAGCTGTAATTTCCTTTCGGGGCGTCTCCGCTCCGAGGCTGTATGCAAGTTCCACCTCTAACCTTAAAAACCAGAAGCCTCCCTGAGCATGTGGGTGACACAGGCATACAGTGCGATAGCCAGCACCACCGCCAGCATTGTCAGCTGGTAAAAGGTAATGCTCCTGTCCAGCTTTCCTTTTTTGCGGTTCAGCACCACTTCCTCCATGTCCTTGATCTGTTCTCCCAGGTCTCCCAGCAGCTCCACCGCCTGTCCCGACTCCAATGCCTGCAGCACAATAATACATAGCGAATCCACATAGCGGTTATCAAATTTTGCCTGAAAGCCGTTGATTGCATCATAAATATCAGCCCTCATGACAATGTCTCCTGCAAGCTCCAGCAGCGCCGTGCGGAGTCTTTTCTCCTGCACATTTCCATAGCATTCCGCCAAAGCGTCCGTAACATAAACTCCCGCCTTGATCTGGATCTCCATGGCGTGATAGACCAGTTTCAGCTCCGGCAGCAGTCTCTGATTATCCTGATGGTTCATGTACACCAAAAGTCCCATTGGCATGAAATAAATCATAACCCCGCCTAACAGTGCAAGCTCCCATGACGTATCCGCCAGCACCGCCATTCCCAGCGCCGCAAGCACAAGCTGCACCGCGAGCATTCTGACCGGATTGATCTTTTTGCCATAATGAAAGCTTCCTCCGTTTTTGACAATCCATTTCTCTTTTCTCTGATACCAGTTATACGTCCGTCTGCTGCCTTTGAGCAGCCCTGTCAGCTCCTGATAGGTGCCAAACAGCTTCCGCTCGGGGTGATAATTTCCGCACAGTATCTTCACCAAAGCGAATACAAGTATGCCCACACAGGGCGGCAGCAGCCTTAATCCCCAGTAAATAAACGTTTTCCTCACCTCCCTTCCAGCGCCCCATGGCGGCATACGGTTCATCGTCCCTGTCTGCCTGCAGCAGTTTTTTTGATTCTTTGTCACCTGCACAAGCTGTTTTAGACATTTCCTAACCTGGACAAGCCATAACCAAAATTTTGCCATTTTGCGCAGGATTTCGTTGTTTAGTGCCTAATAGTTGACCCGGCGGAACTGACCGACGAACAGAACACAGATCACACCAAGGATGCACAGCCCAACCCTGCCGGGCAGGCTCTCCAAAAGCAGCTGCGCTATTGGCACCTGTACCAGGGATCCCACTGCCGCAAGAATGACCAGCGACAGCACCAGCAGCAGTACCATATTGATCAACGCTTCCTGCAGCATGCCTTTCCGCTCCTGTGTCACCCGAAGATATTCCCGAAGGCTTCTCTTGCTGCCTGCCACCAGGGCAGTCAGGTCCGCGCAGTATCGGATACTGACCTCCATATTCCGCGCCAGCTCTTTGAATTTAGGGTGCTCGATCTTCTCCGCCATTGACAGGAGCGCCAGTCCGGTATCACCTGTCAGCTGAGCCTCGTAGCAACAGGACTCCAACGCGCCCTTTAAGGGCTCCTCCATGTATCTGCTGACCTGCTGCAGTATCCCGGTGATCTCTCCCGCTGTGATGCTGTAATTGCCCAGAAAGTCCAGAAGCTTCATCAGATGTCCGTTGACCTTCTTCAGGTTTGCCGTGCGCATCCATCGGAATATGACCTTCTCTACGCCGAAAAATGCAAAGAGCCCCACACACCCTGTCAGCAGGCTGGCCTGAGAGAACAGCAGGGCTGCCAGACATGCCCCTGCGGCCAGGTTACATACAATCCACAGCTCAACCGTCAGGTTGGGAAAACGCAGACGGATCCCTGTATAATTCAGCTCTCTTTCCATGGCATTCCACCAGGTATGCCTGCTCTGGAGCTGCATCAGCTTTTTCCTGTCCTCCAGGCTTCTCTTTCTGGTCCGCTCATCCATCTCCAGCTGTGTTCTCTTTAAAAGCTGTTCCAGCCTTTCATACAGCCTGTTCTTCCGAAACAGCATCAAAAAGCCCATGAGCAGCATAACAAAAATACCTGCCAGCATTCCCTCTCTCATCTACGCACCTCCCGTCTCCAAACCCAGATTCCTCTCAAATATTTTCCTGTAATCCAAACTCCTCCTTTCTTCATTCCATTCCCCGCATTCAAAAATCTCCTTGACCCGGTAATGCTCCATGAACACCAGCGTCTTAAAGCAGTCCATCATCTTCATCAGCTCATCTCTGGAATAACGGCTCTCATACATGGCATAGTCCACCAGCTTGTCAGGCGCCCTGTCCGCAGACGGCGCGTGGATGGTCGCTGCACAGATCTGCCCTGTGTATGCCGCGTTCAAAAGATACAATGCCTCCGCGCCCTTGACCTCCCCGATGATAAAGAAATCCACATCCATGGTCAGTCCGGCAATACTGATCTGCTCCAGGTCATAGTTCACCTTCTGTTCACCTGTACCCGGCAAAGAATGCAGGAACATCATATCCGGGTGGGACATGGTCGTCAGCTCATCCGCCTGCTGCGTCACCAGCACCGCCATATCATCCGGCAGAGTCTCTTTCAGAGCGTTGAGCAGCGTGGTCTTCCCAGAGGAATTGCCGCCGCAGATAAGGGTAGATCCCTGCCTGAAACGACAGACCAAAAGCTCCGCCGTCTCCCTGTCCAGCATACCCTGCCCGATCAGTTCGTTTATCCGCGGAAAGGTCTTTGGCACCTTCCGGATACAGAGATATGGCTCACTATAGGTATTTACTAACGGCATGGAAAGCGTAAAACGAAGAATAAAGTTTGGATGACTTTCATTGTCCGTGAATCTTTGGATCGCATTTAGATTTGAAATGTTGACCTGATTTCTTGTAGCAATATAATCGATGAACTGCCTATACTCCCTGGGCGAGGCAAATGCAACCTGCGCTGCCATCCGCCGCCCTTTTTTCTTGATGCGGATATTGTCATAGCCCACCACGCGGATATCGGAAACATCCCTGTCGTCGATGAGCACGGAAAGCCTGGAATAGCCGAAAATATACTGTTCAAACTGTTCCAAAAGCCGCTCACGGCGCTGCCCGTCCAGATGGTAATAAGCAGTCACGTGCCGCGCTGCCTCCTCCAGGAACCCTTCCCTGGAGATCTGCCCCTTCTTCATCTGCATAAGCGACTGCTGTTTCCCTGTGGTATAATCCTCCACCAGCTTCTGCAGCAGTTCTTCCTCCGCAGAACCATATTCAGTTTTAATTTCTTCATCCCTCCTCTATTCAATTGCCGTCTGCGGCAATTTGTTCCAGCCTGCGGAAACCTGTCCCGACCTGCGGGAGCTTATTTCGCCCTCTGCACCTTTATGTCCCTTTGGCGGGAAAAATTTCCCATATGCAGAAAACACATATGCAACCTTCTTCCAGGACGTATCGTCCTTAGGCGCTTGACAACGAAATCTTGCGCAAAACTGCAAAATTTCGGTTCCGGCTTGTCTGGGTCAGGCTGTTTACCCTGCTGCCGCAAAACTGCAGTTCTCATAAAACATTGGATACCGACCGATTCCGGCCTGATGAAAACACTGATAATACTATTGATAAAACAGATACTTAGCCGTCGACGAATTTTACTAAGTAGTGATATCATATACCCGTTAGGGAATAATGTCAAGACCTAAAAATTTTTTTAGGATATTTTTATAAAGGGGGATAATAATTGTATTAGCTAAAGATAAGAATTTTACAAATTCAGCACAATTGGAGAAAGAATTGTCTATCTAATTATACCGTTCCTTAACGCCCGAAGACAAAATACGGATTGAAGAACGGATTTTGACTCTTCATGAGCTCCATGATATGCAAAACGATGGGGACAAATAAACTTTCCAATAATCAATGGACGGTTTTTGTCCCCATATTTTTCAAAAAGATCAGTACTCCTCCCGCAGCAGGAAATCCGCCAGATGCATGATCTTTATACCGTTAATATTGCCTGTTGCAAGCTCGTCAAGGGTGACGATGTATTTTGGATAATGATCCCTGATCTCCAGCAGATTTGCCGTCTCGCGGTCGGATTCCTCGGGAATGCTGCGGCATACCTGCACATAGATACGCTCGTCACGGCGCACTGCCACAAAGTCGATTTCTTTTGTTTCATTCTTGCCGATATAGACCTCATAGCCCTTCCTGCGGAGTTCAAAGTAGACAATGTTTTCCAGCATGGCTGCCAGGGCTGCGGGGTGAAATCCCATCATGCAGTATTTGAGAGACGCATCGGCAAGATAAAACTTCTCCTGCGTTTTCAGCACGGATTTTCCCTGCAGGTCATATCGTCTGCATCGGTAGATCACAAAAGCTTTTTCCAGCCATTCCAGATAATTATAAACGGCTTCCACAGAAAGGGAACGCCCCTGGCTTTTCACAAATTTTACGATAGCGTTAGCGGAAAAAGTCTTGCCCACATTTTCCACCACGTACCGCACCACACGATTGAACAGGTCAAAATTAGCGATATTGTGCCGCCTTACGATATCGCCCGTGATTACCGAATGATAAATTCCTTCCACAATCTGATATGCCGCTCCTTCATCGAAGCCGCCCAGCGCAACGATAGGAAACCCTCCCAGCCTGATATACTCATTCAAGAGCTCCGCAGTCGAACATCCATTCTGTTTCCTGAACTCCATATATTCCGCAAAAGAAAGGGTAAATACAGGGATTGAAATATACCGTCCTGTCAGGTAGGTGGATATTTCTCCTGACATCAACCTGGAATTTGAACCGGTTACATATATATCTGTATCATAATTTTCCAGCAGGCTGTTGACAGCTTTTTCCCATCCGGCTACCTCCTGTATCTCATCAAGCAAAAGGTAATAGTGCCCGCCATTCATCATTTTGTCTTTTATTCCATTGTACATATCTTTTTCAGTCATATCATCGTCAAAATCTTCTGATGTATAGCGCATGCTGATAATATGGTCTGCATCCACGCCGCTTTTCAGCAAATCCTCCCTCAGCATTTCCAAAATCGTAGATTTACCACAGCGCCGGATACCTGCCAATATTTTCACCAAAGGTATGTCACGGTAAATTCTCAGTACATTCATATAATGAGTTCTAATGATCATGACAATCTCCCTTTTGTTTTTATTTTTATCAGTATAGCAGAAAAACTTTCAGTTTACCAATAGTTTTTTCTATATTTTCACAAAAAATCTACCTATGCAATTGCTGACCTGACAGACCGTCTGCATTGCGGCCCAAAACCCCGGGGCAAACAATGAAACATCAAGCCCGCAGCTCTGCAGAGCGCAATGCGTCCATAAGACATTATGGTATATGACACTCGCGGCACGCAACGTGGTATCAGCCGCACAGGCAGAAAATTTATAGTTGTAGTTTTCCAGATTTAGTGGTATACTTTTCTTATCTTATAAAGTGTACAGGAGGTCTGATCATGTTTGTCTTATTAGCAGGCGGTTTTCTGATAATTGTTTTCGCAGTCATCGTGTCTGTGGTTTCCAGTGTGGCGGCGGCTGTGGCAGCGGACTCCGATGAATCCGCAGAAGATTAAAACGACCGGATTTTTATTTCCGGTCGTCTGTCGTAATTCCTGATTCAGTTTTCAAGGGATCCATAGACTGCCATGCGCAGTTTTCTTACAGTGGACAGCACATCTGCGCCGCAGCGCTGTACAAAGTACAGTATGACCAGGTCTTCATGAGGATCCATGGTCACATAATTGCCCGTCCAGCCGTCCCAGCCGTATTCTCCGGGGGATGCGATCGTTCCTGCCGTCCCCTGGTCTGTCAGCACTCTCATCAGGCAGCCATAGCCATAACCTTTGGCGCTGTCCCAGTCGAGGCTCTGCCTCTGTTTTTCACTCAGCCGGTTCTGCCCCATGAATTCCACGGTTCTGCGTCCCAGGATATGTTTTCCCTTATAGCTGCCTCCGTGGACCATCATGGAAGCGAAATGACTGTAATCGTCCAGCGTGGACACCAATCCGGCGCCGCCGGACTCAAAAGCTACGTCTTCTCCAAAGTATTCCCCCAGGTGGCTGTCCGTGTGGGGCACAAAGCTGCCGTCCTCCAGCACGTCATAATACTGCGCAAGACGCCCCTGCTTTTGCCCGGGGACAAAGAAACCGGTATCCTCCATCTCAAGGGGAGCAAAAATTTCCTTTTTTAAGAATTCTCCGAAGGTCATGCCTGACACCGCTTCTATGATTCCGCCCAGCACATCCGCCGAAAAGCCGTAAAGCCATCTCTCCCCCGGCTGAAAGCAAAGAGGTACGGAAGCAATGCCCCTCATGTATTCCCGGGTGTCCACCCGCTCTCCCGCCCGTCTGCGGCGCACAAATTCCTCCACCACCGCCTTCATCCTCCTGCCGGGTTCGTGGGCTTCGTCGGGATAGGTGATGCCGGAAGTCATGTTGAGCAGGTCGTAGACCGTGTTCCGGCGTTTGGCCGGAACCTCTGTCCCGTTCCTCCACACCTTCTGTCCGTGGAAGCAGGACAGATACTTTGACACAGGATCCCACAGATCCAGCTCACCCCGCTGGGCAAGGATCATGACCGCGGCGGCGGTGACAGGCTTCGTCATGGAATACAGGCGTATGATGGTATCACGCCCCATGGGAATCCCCCGCTCTGCGTCCGCCTGCCCGAAAGCGCCGTGATAAATCTCCTGGCCTCTGTGGATCACCAGCGCGCTGGCTCCTTTCACATTTCCTTCCGTGACCTCTTTCCGTACAAGTTTATCCATTGTTGCCTTGAAATCGTACATTTGTATCTGCCCTTCCCAATATGATTTTATGTTGTCTATGACGCTTTTGGTGTTGTCTGTTATGTTTTCGGCGTTGTCTGTCATGCTTTTGGCGTCGTCTGTTATGCTTTTGGCATTTTCTGTTATACTTATAGTGTTGTCTGTTCACTACCAGTTCAGACAGCCCCTTCCGGAAAATGATAGATCCATCTCAAGGGTGATTATAATCATCCTGCAATTATTGCGACACGCTTAGGAGCTGTCAAGAAATAACTTTTAATTTGGCGCAGGATAAATCCGCATAGGCAAGGAGGAAGAAGGAGGCGTACCGGGGTACGCTGACTGATAACGACGCAGTTCTATGTGGATTTAGACAAGTCAAATTGAAAGATTATTTATTGACAGATCCTTATTATGTCTTCTGCATTCTCTGCTTATAATTTTACATGCTCATTTTGCGTCAGAGGCTGTCGCTAAATGGCTTTCCAGCCGGTACGGCATTTTTCATGTATTTATGGCTCACTCCGCCTTCACGTCCTTACTCAGGAGCACGGAAAGATTCGCAGGCTGATTGTATGCGGTATTCTGCCATGCCACGCCCTCTCTGTATGCCCTGTCCTCCAGCATGCAGGTTATCACATGCTCCGTGGGGATGTCCGTGGAATAAAGGCGTATCCTGCCGGCATCCTCACTGCTGCGGACAATAAACTCCTCACGCCAGTCCCCGCAGATATCCGCTACCAGACCGGCATTTCCCTTTGTTCCATTGTTTAAGGCAGTGCCGTCCGCCTGCAGCAGCACATTGGTCTTCAGATTCTCCCAGTCCCACTTCTGCACCTGGGGAACATTTGCTTCACTGTTATTATAATCAAACAACTCCATCAAAAGGTCTCCGTCCCAGAAGATGGAGAAATTCATGCTGGGGCGTGCGCTGGGATAAATAATATTGCCCTGACAGTCGAAAGTCGCGTCGTTGGCAGCCCCCCATGCCTCTGCGCCCGGGTAGCGCGGGTCGATATCCGCCGCCATACCGCGCCCGGTATCCTTGGAATTCTTATAATGCCACAGGATTTCCCCCGTCTCTGCATCGTGCATTTCTATGGCTCCCGGAGCCTCATGCACCTGGAGGACTTCAAGCCTGCCGTCACCGTTCCAGTCACTGACATGCATGGCGTCGCCGTGTCCCAGCCTGGTGGCATACATGGGCGTACCGTCATGATCCATGGTCAGCGAGCCGTAGATGATCTCGTCATAACCGTCGCCGTCCACGTCGTTTACGGACAGGCCGTGGTTGCCCTGCCCTGCATAGTGGGAGCCGGCGGCAGCGTCAAAATACCACTTCATCTGCAGCCTGCCGTCCGCCAGCTTCCATGCGGTCAGCGCCGTCCTGCCGTAATAGCCCCTGGCAAAGATGGCGCATGCCGTGCCGTCGTCCACATAGGCGGTCGCCGCCAGGAACCTGTCCGCGCGGTTTGCATTGCTGTCACCCCAGCTGCTGACGCTGTATGTACCCTTTTCCTCGCTTATGATCTCACCCCTGGCAGGAATGTAATCCACGGTGTCAATGATCTCTCCGGTGTCGCCCCTGAATGCCGTCAGATATTCGCGCCCTTTAAGTATGCGTCCCGACGAACCCTGATCCCGGTAATCATACTCCTGGTTCTTGGGATGCTGGGAAATGTCAAGGGACGCCATGCTGACTGCCCCCACATGCCCTGTCTCCTTTAAGCTGCTGTCGTAGGTGGTAGTGCCGTCCGCTGTCTTGCAGATGAGCTCCGCCCTGCCGTCCCCGTCGTAATCCCACACCTGAAACTGGGTATAATGTGCGCCGGAGCGGATATTCAGCCCTAAGTCTATACGCCACATGAGCTCTGCCCTGCCGGTGGCAATATCAATATCATAGGCATCCAGTATGGTAGTGCCCGTATAACCATTCTGAGAATTGTCCTTGGAATTATCAGGATACCACTTTACGATCAGCTCCAGCTGGCCATCTCCGTCCAAATCGCCCACCGACATGTCATTGGCGGTATAATTTGCCTTTGCCTTATCGGGCATGACCTGCGTCTCCGGCACCTTCAGGGCAAACTCCTGATATCCGGCATTCCAGGCTGTGGTACTCTCCCCATTTACAGAAATGCCCTCACTTGCCTTCAGCGTATAGGTATCTCCGGCCTTGCCCTCTTTGTCCATATAATTCGTCAGGGAACCGGTGTAAATCTCCCTGTCGTTTCTGGAGAGAGTGAATGTAATCTTGTCGGAATCCGCCTCATAGCTCCTCCAGCTGACAAACACACCATCCGCCGCCTTCACTGCCACCATCGCCCTGTCCGAATAGCTCTCCGCAGGCGCATATTTCCCTGTCGGTACATTCTCACCGTAGATCGTCTCCGACGGGTCAGGGGTTGCCTCCGGTGTCGGCTCCGGCGTCGGTTCCGCAGGCACCGCCGTGGCTGTCACCTCCGGCGCAGATGTATTTTCAGGAACAGAACCGCTATCCGGCTCCCCGTCCTCCTTCCCGCCGCATGCCGCCATGCCCAGGACCATACATACCGCAATCGCCGACGTCATCGCCCTGATTCCGGCGGGACAGCGCCTGTGATTTCCTCTGCCGCGGCCCAGATCCCGTCCCCCGCTTCCTTTTTGTCCTTTATTCCAGATTTTACTCCATCCCATAAACTGTTTTCCATCTCCTTTTTAATCTGTCTATGACCTTTTCTTTAACAGTTCAGCGACCTGTCTAAAATGTTACCATTTTCCCTGTCTGTGCAGGCTACCAGGCAGAAAAGCTCCCTCCAGTGCCTGCTGTAGTTTTATTTTATATGAATGCGGCTCAATTTGCAACCCAAATGAAACATACAGACAAGGATTTTGGCGCTGTCTTCGCAGGAGGGGCCGTCTGAGCTGTTGCCCGGCACTACAATTCACATACCGCCGGCAAGCGTGGTCCAGCCTGGCTGGACGCACCGCACAAAAAGCCACAGCCTCACCTTCCGGCGCTGCCATGGCTTTTGTTATTCCAGAGGGTCTAATCCCCCGTCAGCCTGCTGCGGGGCCTTTGATTTTATCTTTCTGTCCTGACAAAAGAAATGCTATCCGCGGATCACCTCGTCCACCGCCTCAAGGTCCAGCGGCTCCCCGTCACATCCCTCTATAACCACATTCTTCATGGTGAGCTTCTCGATGTTGCGGGCAAAAATTCCTTTCCTGCAGGCAGACTCGCAGCCTTCCATCATCGCCGCCCTTCCCGGCTGTGCATCCTCTGCGTAGGTGATATGCACGTTCTCCATCTCCACATGCTCGATTTTCTGCTCAGGCAGCCCATAGAAGTACACGCCTGCCACATGGGTATCGGCGCATTCCACATTGCGGATATGCACATCCTTTACAGAGGGGGTGCGGTCGTCCACCGGAAGCGGTGTCTTGGAGGACACATACTCGGTCTTGCCGTCGGTTCCGCAGTAATAAAAGCTGTTGATGACAAAGGCGCTGCGCACATGCTCCATCCGGATATTGTCAAACATAATCCCCCTGAGTACGGAATCCTTGCCTCTGCCGCGCCTTGTCTTGACGCGCAGCCCTCTGTCCGTATGGTAGAAGACACAGTTTTTGATCTGGATATCGTCCACGCCTCCGGAGATCTCACTGCCGATGGTCACAGCTCCATGACCCTTGTTCATATAACAGTTTCTCACTATGATGTGCCTGGAAGGGGTCTTGTATTTTTTGCCCATGTACATCTTGCCGGACTTGATCGCTATGCAGTCGTCTCCTACAGAGAAATACACGCCTGCAATCTCCACATTTTCACAGGATTCCGGATCGATACCATCTGTGTTGTGGGAATCCGCCGGAGACTGGATGGTAATATCCAGGAAACGGATATCTCTGGAAAAGCAGGGATGCATGTTCCAGCAGGGAGAATCCTTTATGGTAATACCCTGCAGGACCACATTTTCACAGTTGTTCAGGAACATCATCTTGGGCCTTGCGGGATCTCCCTTCCTCTTTTCCACATTCCACCAGTTCTCAAAATCCGCGCTGCCGTTGATGGAGCCTCTGCCGCAGATGACCACGTTCTTCACCTGGATGCCCGTCAAAATGCTGGCAAAACTGTCCAGCGGATTGCCCTCCCAGGAAGCGATGAGATACTCGCCTGTCTCGTCATAGCTCTGGATTCTGCCGGGGAGCACCGGCAGCTTCGTCTTGTCGGGAATGGCGGACAGTTCCGCGCCTTCCGCCAGTTCGATAGTCAGGTCGCTCTTTAAAAATAAGTTGGTAAACCGGTACTCACCCCTGGGTACAAGCACCCGGCTGTTCTGAGGGCAGCACATGATAGCTGCCTGCAGGGACGCCGTGTCATCCGAAACGCCGTCACCCTTTGCGCCGAAGTCCCTGACATTCAGAGTCACAAACTCGTACTTCGTCCGCACTTCCCTGGTTTCCGATACCTGTCCGTCCCGCCTGACGGCAACCTGATAGACGGTGTCCGGCGCCAGCCCGTATACGGTCTGGATCACCTTCTCCGTTTCCATGTATTTTTCCCCGTTGATCACAATCTCGTATCTGTCGGAATTATAGTAGACATTGTCCTCCAGAAGCTCAAGCACAAAGCTTCTCGCCGTGGTAAAAATCACCTGAAAATCCATATTTGCACCCCCTTGCGCGCTTCAGCACGCATATCAATCATTATTCTTGTCAATGGAATTCTTTTCTGAAAGGATTCCATTGTATGGATATTTATTTTCAAATCTGCACCTTCCTGTCCGTTTCAGCGGACATTCATTCAAAATTCGCCCTCTCGATCCTTAAATCTCACTGATCATCTGCTTTCCCAGCAGATACTGTGCATATGCCATAAAGAGCGCTGCAATCGCCTTGTTGTCGTTGACCACATTGGGTTCGGACAGATAATATGCCACGCTGCCGTCCCTGCGGTGATCCTTTTCGGGGCCTAAGCCTGCGACTCTGCAGCAGTCCTTTAATTCAAAGCCTTCCGGGGTCCTTGAAAGCTTTCTCTCGATGACATTGTCCAGAATCTCCTCACCGACCTTCCAGTATTTCTCAGGCAGCAATACCTTCTGGCGGCACGCCTTCATAATAGACGCCGCCAGCATGGCGGAACCTGAAGTTTCCTGGTAGTTGCCTTCCTCGTCGGGAAGGTTCAGCACCTGGTAAAAGAGCTTAGTCTCTTTGTCCTGATAGCGCAGAAGTCCCTTGATCCCCTCTGTATACAGGTCGCTGAGCCCGCGATAATCCTCATAGATGGCGATGGACATGGCCTCCAGGGTATCCACAATTGCCATCTGATACCATGCGGTGGCACGGAGCCAGAAATTTTTGGAGCGTCCTGTCACAGGATCCGCCCAGAAAACCTCCCGGGATTCATCATAGCCATGGTAGTAAAGCCCTGCTTCTTCATCAAACATATACTTCCGGACATTGTAAAACTGGCTGGCAATGTCTATGTAATGCTCCTTTTTGCCGAGCTTTGTGTCATATGCCATGAAGAAAGGCTGTGCCATGAAAAGCCCGTCCAGCCACACCTGGTTGGGGTAAATCTTCTTGTGCCAGAAATTGCCGGATGCCGTCCGGGGATGGTTCAGAAGCTGTTCCATCAGCAGATCCGCCGCCTTCCTGAACTTCTCCCTGCCTGTTTGTTCACAGGCAAAGAGCAGCGCCCTTCCCGGAGCCACATTGTCCAGATTATAATCTTCTTTTCTGTAATGCTGGATAGAACCGTCCTCCAGCACATATTTGTCCATATAGCCGATGACAAAGTCTCTGAAAAGCTCCTTACCGGTAGCCTGGTACAGCTGTATTGCCGCAATCAGGATGCATCCGTCCTCGTAATTCCATTTGTCAAACCTGACCTTGGAAAAATCCTTGTAATAGTCCTCGATAAAGGACTCCATGCGCTCTTTGTTCATTCATTTACCTCCGTATATGCTTTACTTGACAATCCTTTCACTGGATTTTATGGCAGGCTCCCATCCCCGTAAGACATCACTGAAAAAACAGGCTCTCAAATCTCTCCGCTTCTGAGCACCTCGGAATATGCCATGATAAACGGCCCGCTGCCCTTGCCTTCATCTGTGAAATAATATTCTGTCTCTTCATAATTGTTGCTGCCATTGGCGCTGGCCTTGAGGTAGATATCCCTCAGCCCGCCCTCATCAAGCTTCTTTTCCACAAGCCCCACAAAGGCTTTGATCCCCGCCTCCCCATAGGAGCTGTCCAGCCAGCCCTTTCTGACACCTTTCAGGATGGTGTAGCTGATCATGGCGGTCCCGCTGGTCTCCAGGCGGTTGGTTTCTGTCACCGGCATATCCGCCAGATTTGCCCAAATACCGCTCTCATCCTGATATTTCAGCATGCCGTCCACAAAGAGCTTCAGCGCCGCCTTTCTTTTCTCCAGATATTTGTCCGGCAGCACTTCCATCACATCCACCATCGCCATACCATACCAGCCTATGGCGCGTGTCCAGAAGAAACTGCACACATCCTCACGGCCGTTTCCCGCGTGATAGTACATGCCGTTGGGCGCCAGCAGCGTCTCAGCAACCCAGTCAAGCCTCTCCTGTACCAGCGCAAGCTGCCCCTGGTCGCCAATCCTCGCCGCATGGTGCGAAAGGAAGGGCTGCAGCATATAGATGCCGTCCAGCCATATCTTGTAGCGCGGCTCCTTCCTCCAGCTGTGCCAGTAATTATGTCCCAGCCCGGCCGGCATATTGTCCAGACATGGCGTATGCCCCTCGCTGTTCACATAGCTCTCATCCGTCAGGTGACGGTACAGCAGCGAAGCAACCTGCCCATAAGCGTCATGACCCCTGGAAAATCTCTCAAAGAGAGCTGCCGTCTTGTAGCAGTCGGCACCGTGGCAGTCCACATAGCCCGCCCTCTCAAAGTCCAGCGCGAAGCTTCCGTCCTCCTCTTTTTTCATAAGCCCGTCCAGGTACGTCTTCACATAGTCATAGCAGGCTTTGCCCCTTTCACTGTCCGGCTCCGCCTCATAGATGTCGTAAAGCCCTTCCATCACCACGCCGTTATAATAACTGTAATCATACAGAAATCCCTTGTTGCTCAAGGGGGAACGCTTCTCATTATCCCATGTAAAGAAGCGGTCCTGTGCGGCAAGCACCTGCTCCGGAATGTTGACCGAAGACTTGATCGTCAGTCTGTCAATATAACTGCCTGCCTTCTCCACTGCGGCTTTTACCTGTTTTGCATCCATTGCCCTACCTCCTGATGTTCCATTTTCCGCCTGGGGGGACTTTTCTGCCCTTTTTGCGCCTTACGCCAGCATCTCCGCGTAGCATCCGCCCAGTTCTCTCAGCCCTTCCGCAACCAGGCTGCCCATCCTGACTGCGCCTTCATAGTGAAGGTGTGTATTGTCCTTCATCTCTTTTGTATAATTTTCATAGCTGCCTACGGGAAAATACATGAACCATTTCCGGCTCTCCAGATCGCCAGTCTGCTCATAGAGCACCCTGCTCTTTTCGGTCAGGTCGATCAGGGCGATCTGCTCTCTCTCCGCCAGCTCTTTCACTGCCGCCGGATACTCTCCGTGGCTGTTCTCTATGGTGCCGTCCTCACAAAACAGCCTCCTGGAAAGGGGGGTGATCAGCACAGGGATCACTCCTTTTTCCCTTGCAGTATTCACATATCTCATCAGATATTCCTGATATGTAGTAAAGGGATCCGTGTGACGGTCCTCCTTTGGCTTTTCATCGTTATGTCCAAACTGGATAAAGAGAAAATCCCCTTCCTCCATCACCTCTATGGCAGGCTCAAAACGCCCTGCATCGTAAAAACTTTTGGAACTTGCCCCATTCTTGGCAAAGTCAAACACTACATATTCTCTTTTGATATATCGGTCAAATTCCTGCCCGATCCCGGTCTGGGGATAAGTGCCTGCCCCATTGAATGCTACGGTGGAATCTCCCACCCAGATAAGTTTCTTTATTTTTTTCATTTTATTTTTCCTGCTTCTTTAACCATTTATTCCCGCGGGCAATGGGCCATAAGTCCAGAGTCCCTCTTTTGGAAAGGGGCTCCCTCTGCAGGTACAGTGGGAACCCCTTTATCATACAAGCCTTATTGTTTTAACTGATCTGTGTCTTACATGTCTTTAATGACTGTTCCGTCATAGATACCCTGTGTCTCAGCCTGGATAGCCTCGAAAGCCTCCTTGGGAGTTGACTCCAGAGACAGGATCTTGTTGCATGCGCCGCCGATACCGATCTTGCAGTAAGCTCTGGAATAATCAGATCTCATATCCTCATACATGAGCTTGAACATTTCAACGGAGCCCTCATCCTGCAGGGTCAGCTCTGTCTCCGTATCATAGACATTCTGAGCAACCTTGCTGGTACGGTTTGCGATTGCTACCAGGACAGCCGCAACTTCTTCAGGATTCTTGGTGCCGTTTACGATCATCTGCAGGTCTACGGAGTAGGTAACGCCATGGCAGGTATCATTAGCCGCTACCGCATTGGGTCCCAGAGGGCAGGGCAGAAGCCCGAAGCTGTACTTTGTCTCTATAGGAGAGGAGGAGTTGCCGGTAAGCTTCTGCAGGTCGCCGTAGAAGTCAAAGTAGAACACGCACGCGCCGTCCTCAAAGAACTTCTCCGCCTTTGCGGAATTCTTTGCCTTCTCAATACCGATGCTGCCTGCAAGCGCCTTGCCGTCATTGGGAGCCATATAACCATCCTGGCGCAGCTTGTAAATCCAGTTAGCCGCCTGGAGTGCAGAATCCTCAAGTGCTGTGAACTGCATCTTGCCGTTCTCGTCACGTCTTCCGGTAGCAGCGTTGTTAGAGGACATTACCATGGGGAAAAGCAGGTTCTCCTTGCCGTAGCCGCAGGGTGTCACAGTGCCGCCGGACTCTGTCTTGATCTTCTCGCACATCTGCTCAAAAGTCTCCCATGTCCATGTACCGTTCTTAACCATCTCATAAATATCGCCAAGCTTATACTCCTCGGCAAGATCAATGTTAAAGAGCAGAGCATTGCGCAGGTCATTGGAGCTGTTCTGCGTAACGAAGTTCACACCGTACTGAACGCCGTTGTAAACGCCATAATCAGACTGAGGCTTCCAGGGATTGGTGTCAACCTTGATGATGTCCTTGATCGCGGGATCGTTCAAATCCATTACCAGACCCTGGGAAAAGATCTTATCAGTATACGTATCGGACACGCCCTGGTCAACAATATCGTATTCCACAGCTCCACCCAGCTTATCGTCATTGAGTTTGTTTACCACATCCTTGCTCTTGATCTTAGTCGCCTCAATGGTGCAGTTGTAATCCTTCTCAATCTGATCCAGAATGTCAATGACCGCACGATCCTTGTCTGCTGTAGTCTCCTTGCCGTTCTCATCATACTTGCGCTCGTATTTCCAGTCTACGGAGCAGGCAATCTTAATGACACGTCCCTTCAGATCCATGGGTGTCTCGACGAAACCGTTGTACTGTTCCGCCAGAAGCTCGCCTTCTGACTTGGCGGACTCTGTGGGTGCAGGCGTTGCCTGAGTCTCGGGTGCCGAAGTATTGCCGCCCTGCGGAGCCGGCGTAGCATTGCTTCCGCTGCTGCCGCTTGCAGGTTCGTTACCGCACGCTGCCATTGAAAATACCATGGCAGATGCCAGCAAAACAGATAATACTTTTCTTTTCATTTTTTTCTCCTTTCAAAAACTCATGGAAATTATTTGATACATCATATATAAAACACAGGTTTGCTTCGGCTGTGAACCGGATCTCCTCCCCTGACCCGGCTCACAACGCCTTATGCGCCTGTATTTTACCATAATCACTGACCGCTCCCGGTACAGATGTCCATCCTGACGTTTCCTGCTTGAATAAGGATGTAATCATTTTACCATAGATTACGTGCGCTTCAGCGCACATGGAATCAGAAGTTGACACAATGTCCTTCTGTGTCAACATTTTACCATATTTTCATCACCGGCGCAAGCATTAACCCGTGATGCCGGACCGCTCCACGCCCTGGATGATAAACTTCTGTCCGATCAGGTAGACCAGCATGATAGGCAGGACACAGAGGACCGCCGCCGTATTATTGTACTGCAGCACCATGACTTCTTCCTCGCCGCCGTCCACATTGCTGATCATATTCGCCAGGAGGCTTGTGCCTCTCTGGAAACGCTGGGTGAAGGTGGTGTCCGTCCACTGCCATGCAAAGGAGATCAGGAACACCGTCACCATCATGGATACGGAGTTGGGCAGCATGACCCTGAAGAAGGTCTTGAAAGCACTGCACCCGTCAATAAGCGCCGCCTCCTCCAGCTCCTTGGGCATGTTCCGGAAGGTCTGGCGGAACATAAAGATATATAATCCGTTTCGGATACCCATTCCTGTCAGAGCCATAATGATGATAGG
Organism: uncultured Lachnospiraceae bacterium; assembly: GCA_948470905.1. Classification (GTDB taxonomy): domain Bacteria; phylum Bacillota; class Clostridia; order Lachnospirales; family Lachnospiraceae; genus Acetatifactor. Next base: position 42,248 of record CAOKQK010000009.1, read on the forward strand.
CCAGTATGTGCCGATCAGGTTAGCTCCCCCGTAAAAGAAACGGAATCTCAGGAACAGGGGGATGATCAGGGTCTGGGGCGGTACAAGGAGTTCCATGATCACCAGAGCGAAAATGATCTTGCTCCCCCGGAACTTAAATCTGCCGAAGCCATAGCCGGCCAGCCCGCAGACCAGCACCTGCAGCCCCGCAATGAGGGCCGAATACAGGAATGTAACAGGAAAGGACTTCTGCCATGAAAGCTGGCTCAGCACGTTCTTAATATTAGCCAGGGTAAAATACTTGGGAATATATTTCACCGCCGGATCCAGGTAATCCTCAAAGCTCTTGAATGCATCTATCGTCTTGAGCAAAAAGGGATAGATAATGGTATAACAGCAGCCAATGAGGATGATTGCGCGCACGATCTTCCAGCCTATACTCATCATTCCATGGAGAGAAAACCATTTTCTCGCCCATCTCTTAAAATTAAATTCATTTTTGATTTTCGTCTTTGTCTTAGTCAAGATACGTCACCCTCTTTGATAGAATTCCGGTTACAAGTCCCAGCACAACAATTACCACAACAAAGTAAATCCACGACAGCGCCGAAGCGTACCCATATTTCGCACCGCTGAAGCCCTGCGCTTCTATGTACTCCATGATGCCGTAAACCGGATTGGTAAAGGTCGAGATCACAGTATAGACCACACATACCAGCAGGGATGGTGTCAGCATGGGGAAAGTAATCTTCCAGAACTCCTCCCACTTGGTTGCTCCCTCCATCTTTGCCGCCTCGAAGACCGAAGGGCTGATGGCCTGCAGTGCGCTTAGGAATATCAGGATCTGTACACCTGATGCGTTCAGGATCCCATACATGTTGGTCAATACCGTCCCGATCATATTGGTCAGGCTTGCGGGCAGGCCCATGAGCTGCAGGAGCCCCGCCACATTAAACAGGGTCGAGAAGCCAATCTGGTCAAAGGTGCCTGTTGCGGAAGCCTCTTCCAGGGAACCGTTCATGGCGTTGAACATCTCGTTCGCATCTTCCATATCTGCCACAATACCCATGGAGAGCACCACCGGCAGGAAGAAGATCACACGGCAGATGCCCCTTCCCGCGAATTTCTGGTTCAGCACGTTGGACATAAAGAAGCTGAACAGGATAATGACTGCTGAGTCAAAGAACATACCCCGGATTCCGCTGATGAAAACCGGTATGAAATTAGCATCCGTCAAAAAGGCGTCATAAAAATTCTTCAGCCCCACATATTCCATCTTGACGCCGCCAAAGTCAATGCTCACATTGTTAAAAGCATATACAAGGGAGTTGACCAGCGCCGGAAGGAAGATAAATAACATCCCTATGAGCACAGGCAGTACAAATATATAGCCCGCCATATTCTTTCTGTCGGAGAGCATCATGCCCTTCTTCTTTTGGGGTCTGGCTGCTTTTGTCTCCTTGGAGTTTGTCGCTTTTTGTTCTTTTGCCATAGCTGCGTCACCTGCCTTCCACAACCAGCCATGAAAGCGCCTCTACGGTCCCGCCGGGAACCTTGCTGCTCTCATTGCCATAGTTGACATAAATCTTTGTGCCGTCCTCATAGGTGACACAGTTCACATCTTCCGTGAGATGCTCATGTCCCACGATCCTCGCATTCTGCAGATGTCCTATCTTGGAATTGAGGTTCTTGTAATCCTCCAGGATCTTCTCTATCTGCGTTGTGTAATTGACGGAGAAGAGATCCTCATAGTTTGTGTCTATCAGATTCAGCTGATTGTCATAGATCAGCAGATAGTTCAGTCCCGCGCCGCTCTCTATCGCCTCCAGCACCGCCTTGTCCGCGTTGGCAGACTGGTTAATGCTGCTGCAGGTGAAGGGGATATAGCCCTTTAATACCATGCCCACAAAGGGTATGCTGTAGCTCTCGATCCTCTGATGGCTGGAGCTGGTAGGCACGTTCACCAGGGACTTCGCATAGGGCAGCACATAGTCATTGCCCACATCAAGCTTCAGCTCGTAGCCCGCTTCCGTATACTGTGCCAGCATCTGTTTGGTAAGGTGCTGCGCTGTCTGCCTGGTCACGCCCTCCTTGGCGCTGTAGTTGCCGTTTAAGTGGGCGCCCACAGATTCCAGATACAGCTTTTTCGTACCGACCTTGGCAAAATCCTTTAAGAAGCCTGTGGTCATCTTCTCCCACCGCTGGGGATTCACCAGCCATGCCACAGATGAGAAATTGCCCACCTGGTTGGTATCATCGGAAGTTATCCCCACCAGCACGGAGCTCTTGGTCAGGTATTTGGACACGTCCTCCGTCCCCCGGATACCGTTGCCCTTCTCAAAGATCTCCAGAGGGTTTACTCCCGCATAGAGGGTATCCCCCTGGGAGTTAAGGGTGGAATCCAGAGTCTGATAGCCCTTCAGGCCTCCTATGCCCTTCTCTATCTTTACCTTCTTAAGCGCTTTCTGCTCCATGCCGCCGTTCACCAGGCCGCTGTAGATCACGTCCACATCGTTTATGCCGTTCTCATGCAGGATATCCATGATGACCTGCGCCTGTTCAAAGGTCGTCACCGCATAGTCCACATCAATGGGGATCCCGATCTCGTTCACCGTCTTCTTCATGGAACCCAAAAGCTCTACGTCCAGTCCCCAGCTTGTGTCATCTGCCGTCTGTCTCTCAAGAGCGCCTGTCTGCACCAGATACTGCTGATAATACGCTGCCATGCCGGCATAATCCGCCCCATCCCCGTTCAGGAAATGATATCTCACGGTGTAGTCCACATTGGCTGTATTCTGATAAAAGTCCAACAGCACTCCCTGAATACCGAAGTTATCTACCACATGATAGATAAAATAGGGATATACGATATTGTAGGCTATGGAAGCACTGTTCACCTGCGCGGACATGCCGCCCACCGCCGCCCCGTTTTCCACAATCCCAAAGACCGCATGGTCTCCCGACTTGACGCCGAACACAGGGAAGGTATTGTTGATGGCAATGCTGGTCCCCTCCAGGAGTACCACCGCCTGATCCTGTCCGTAAAAAGAGACATCCATCTTGTTCATGGCGTTGGAGACAATATTGTTCTCAATGATGGAACCGCTTCCGTCCGGCACAAAGAGATAACCCTCGTCTGACGGCTTCGCAGCCCCAAAGCATTTCAACAGCTCTATCTTAGTGATAAAATAGCCTTCCGTCTCCTCGATGGCATCTACATCCACCGATACCAGCAGGTCTCCGCCGGACAGCCTGTAACGCACCGGGATCCGGAAGAATGCAGGCTTTGAACCCGCCGCGGTCTCGCCCAGCTTCTCTTTCTCAGCTGCCTTAACCGTCTCATCAATGCCCAGTACTGTGTATACTGCCAGCATGTTATTGGTGACTCTCGCGGTAAGATTGTCGTTCACCACATAGATCGTCCCCAGCTCCTCAATGCTGGGATACAGCCTCTTGTACGTCGCCTGATCCTCCGGGGTCATTTCCTCGTAAGTATACTTGTAATAGTTGTTCACCATATCCCTGTAATTAAAGGTTGATATGGTGCCTTCCTCCAGCAGCTTGTCGAGCTGTTCCACATAGCCCTCAAAGGTTTCCTTTGTGAACACCTCCACAATGGGAGACTCCTCCATACTGGTTCCTATGCCGTAGCTCACAGTCAGGGTATCACCCTCCACATTCCAGCTCACCTGATTCTTATCCGGGGAATATGCGTCCGGATAGGATGCCATGGTCATCTTGGTCTGAAGGCTTGTGTAATATTCCACCGCTACCTGGCTGAGCAGGACTCTCTTTGCCTCTTCGCCAAGACTCTTGATCGCGGCTTCATCCATGTCATAAAAAGCCGGATTGGACAGGTTGAGCTTGCCTGTAGTCTTCTCGTACACTGCTATGTCATATTGTTTGCCGATATACAGCTCCAGATAATCATTCTGCAGAACCAGCTCAAAGTTTGCCAGCGTCGCCTCTACCTCACTGCTCTTTTTTACTTCCTTTGCAGAAACCGGATATACGATCGCCTCCTCGCGGGACTCATAATCCGCACGGACCTCGTTGTTTACCACATCTACGATACCACAGCCCGACAGTCCCAAACAAAGCACCAGGGAGAGCATTGCCGCATTCTTTTTCCATTTCATTTTCTTCTGCCCTCCATTTTAATAAGTCATCCGCCGGATCGCCTCATCCGCAACCGTGGATATAAAGCCCAGCACCTCCTGGAACATGGCGAAAACCATCACGATCAAAAGTGCGATGACCACCATTCCCACTAGGGTAAACGCAAGCACTACCACCGTCCTGGTCAAAGTGAAGTGATGTGTTGTCAGCATACCCGTCACCAGAAGGAACGCCACCCACACGAAGGACAGACCGCCCAGCATGGAATAAAAGGTCGCCTCTCTCTGGATAAAGATATTGCTCACCACCACCATGATCATCTGCAGGATAATGTATGGCGTCAGCGAATATGCCGTAAACATCATAATGTCCTTGAAAGTGCCCTTGCCGTCGCTTAAACAGGTCAGGCACCAGTTTGCCAGACACCAGGCGAAGAACAGGAACAGCGAGGATACCACCGTCCTCATAAAGTTGTAATTGATGCTGACTCCTCCGAAAAGGTAGCCCGTCTTCAGATTGCTTATGATCTGTACCAGGATCGTCGCCGCAAGCAGGATGAACGCCGTTTTCAGGCTTCCTTCCTTCTCGTACTTGATATCCCAGAAGCCCTTGAACGGATGAACCGTCAGATACAGAGCATACTTTAATTCCTTAAGCGTCTGCTTCATTCTTCACCATCCCCTCCGTATGTTACCAGCTCGCCTCTGACATAACGCCTCACCCTGACAAAAATTCCCTTTCCTATGAAAAGAGCGACCAATATCAGTATTCCGCCGACAATGTAAGGGAATCTCACGGACATGTTATCCTTCCTGATCTTCTCCTTCGCGTCGGAGTATGAAGCCCTGTCGTCCGCGAACTCATAGTAGTCCATTGCCTCCCTGTAATTCCCATTATTGAACTCCGCATTGCCCAGCCCCACATAAGGATAGGAAAAATTGGAATTCAGTTCTGTCACCTGTTTCCAGCAGGCGTTTGCCTGGTCATAATCACCTGCCTGGTAATAGCCTTCCGCGTCGATGAGAAGCTGCCCGTAAAGGGTAGGTTCAAAGATCATCATACAGGAAAGCCCGCTGTCCAGCACATAGATGTTGTTGCCGATATAGTCGATGGCGATAGGCGTCTGTGTCTCCCCCTTCGCCGTCCCGTTGCCGCCGAAAGTGTAAAGCATGATGCCGTTGTTATTATAAGTAAATATCCTTCCCAGCGAACTGTCCAGCATGGAATAGATATCGTTGGGGCCAAGCCCTACATCCACGATCCTGGAGGGACTGGAGGACCACTGCAAATCTCCCACAGGAGGAAAATCCCCGTTTCTTGCCAGAACGTCCGAACCCTTCATGTTCAGCTTCTTGATGGGGGTTATTTTGCCGCTGGTGTCGCCGCTGGTGACAACAGCCGCCAGATCGGACGCCGACAGTGCCGAAATAGTTCCCCAGATAAAGTTATTCTCGTCTATCTTGATATTATTGTACTCCGTGGGCACATAGGTCGTCATCTGCGCCCTCTGGGCATCTGTATAGAATTTGCGCAGGAACTTCGTGAAAGCGTCCACAGATACGGACGGCGCTCCCGTGTAGCCGGTGAAAAATCCCTCGCTGCTGAACTGCATAAGGCCGGAGTTGATATTTCTCGCCACTACGTTAATACGTCCCGCGCTGTCCGCCACCACCCTGGTGGGAAGGAAGCTCTCCAGCGTGGTGCCTACCAGGTTCTCCGGCTTCAATACCTCCAGGGACACATTCCCCTTCCAGTCGGACACCAGCACCCTTGAATTCTCCGTATCCGCTATATAGACCACATCGCTTGCGGAGATAAAGATTCCCTCCGGCTTCTTCAATTTGGACGTGCTTCCGTCAGGCATCTTAAACTCCTGAAGGCTGTCAATATAATTCATCTGATGGTCAAAACGATAGATGATCCCCAGCGAGGTATCCAGCAGATAGATGTGTTCATCCGTCACGCACATATCCGCCAGCCTGCCTATTGCATTGCCGTTGACGGTGCGCAGATCCACCATCCTGGAGTACTCGTAAGCGTCCGGCGATTCCAGCTGAAATCCCCACTTGCCGTAAATGTAGGTCGCACTGGAAGACTCCTCGGTATAGTAGGCTTTCGTCTCCAGACCGCTCCCTATGAGAAGCGCTGCCGCAAGGCCTATCGCCAAGCCTCTTTGTTTTCCTTTCATATCCTCACTCCTTTATACCGGATGTAGACATCGTCTCAATGACGTTTGACTGCGAAATAATAAACACAATGAGCGGAGGCAGCATCATCAATATCTGGATTGCCGCTCCCACACCCTGACGTGCGATACCGCTGGTGGAAATCTGGCTCAGCGCATAAGACAAGGTCTTCTTTTCCTCGGAGTAGATATAGGGGGTAGCTCCCGTCATCCACAGACGCTGCGTCTCCAGGATCAGCAGGGTTGCAGTCGCAGGCTTCACCAACGGCATGACGATGGTCCTGAATTTCCTCCACTCGGAAGCCCCGTCCAGATCAGCGCTCTCCAGCAGGGACATGGGCACCATCTGATCCATGAACTGCTTCATCAGGTACAGACCCAGCGTGGTGGAGAATGCCGGAAGGATCACCGCCGCATAGCTGTCGATCAGGTGCAGGCTGTTAATGATCAGGTAGTTGGGGATTGCAAGCACTGCTCCGCTGAACATCAGGGAAGTACGGATGATCACAAAGATCGTCTTGGATCCCGGGAACTTATACTTGGACAGCGGATACGCAGCCATGCTTGCCAGCGTGATATGTCCAAAGGTACCGACTACAGTGATAAACAGCGTATTAAATATGTAACGGATCATGGGCACCCACGTATCCGACATCAGTGAAAACAGATCCCGATAGTGCTTCAGGGTAGGATTCACCGGCAGGATGTTCGGCGGGAATTTCCACAGCTCACTGTTTGGTTTCAGTGACATGGACACCGCGTAGATCAAAGGCAGCATCATCAGCAGGGTAAAGGTGGTTAGAAATACCACCATTGCGATATCGCCGCCGCGGGAACGTGACAGTCTCCCAAGCTTTTTGTATTTTTTCGTTTTTTCTGCACTCAACTTATTCACCTACCTTGTTAATACACTTCTGGATGAACTGGTTCAGGAAAATCATAAGCAGGAACAACATCGTGGCAATTGCCGACGAATACCCCATCTCATACCGCGCCGTACCGTAATCCTCCAGATGCTGCATGATCGTGTGGGCGCTGTAGTTGACCGAAGGATTGCCCGCCAGTCCGCTGATGATGCTGCCTATGTTGAACGCGCCGGTAATGCTCATGACCGCGCCGAACAGAAGCTGGGGCTTCATAAGCGGCAGTGTGACATACCAGAGCTCCTGCCAGCGGTTCTTGATGCCGTCCATGGCGGCGGCTTCATAATACTCCCTTCCGATACCCTGAAGGCCTCCGATGAAGGAGAGGAAGGACGTTCCAAGGCTGCCCCACAATACCACCAGGATAATGATGGGCACCACCCAGTTCTCGTTCTCAAGATATTTGATTCTCTCGTCGATGATCCCCCATTCCAGCAGCCAGGCGTTCAGAAAGCCCTGGGCATCGCTGCTGAAGAAGATCTTGAAGATCGTGGTCATGCCCCCTGCCAGCGACGGTGCATACAGAAGCACCGTAAGCACCACTCTGGCCGCATGGGGAAGCTCGTTGATGAACCATGCCATGACAAGGGAGATGATATACCCCCCCGGCCCCGTGATCATGGCGAACATGATCGTATTGCCCAGAGCCTTCACGAACAGGTCATCCTGCATGAACATCCGGTAATAATTGTTAAAGCCCACAAAATTCGGCTTCTCCAGCATGTTGAAATCCGTAAAGCTGAAAAAGATGGAGATCAGCACCGGGCACACCGTAAAGATAAAGAAAAGTATACAGTATGGCGCGATGAACAAATATTTGCTTCTGTTTTTTTTCACTTCCCGCCAGGTGTTCTGAGCATCCCTCCGGAATCTGTCCTTAAATGCCAGATTATCATAAACCACCTTGCCTGACGGCCTGCCGCCCTTTGTCTTAGCTGCCATATGATCACTCCTCCAATTCCAAGCCAAACTCAGTACGCTTAATCCGGATCTCCTCGTTGACGTCGGCCGCATTGTTCATCAGAGCCGTCCGCGGGTTCACATTCTTATTGATCACATCAAGCTTGGCAAAATTTAAATAACGTGCAGTATAATATCCGCCTGCCACCTGCGGCATGCCCCGAAGATTGCCGATCTGCTCCTCTATGGTCTTTCTGTCGTTGCCCGCCCAGGCGAACTTAAGCAGCGCCTCCGTGTTTGCCGTGTTGTAACGCGCCGCCGCACCCATGACCGCCTCCAGCTGTTCGCCGAACTCATACTGGGTATCAGCCTCCGTCCACCACTTCACAAATTTCCATGCCGCCTCCGGATTCTTACACTCATTCAGCATCAGGCACCCCTGGACGATGATGGGAGCCACATTGTTGATGGAACCGTCCGCCTGCTCGATACCGGGCAGGGTGGTCATAGCCCACTTGCCCTTGATCTCGGGAGCCGAGATGGACAGCGTGTTAAAGGTAGTATATTCCGTGATGCCGATGGGCATCTCGCCGGTACGGAAGCGTGTGGCAAAATCATAATCCGTAGCCAGACCATAAAGCATATAGAAGTCCGTCCAATACTCGAAAGCATCCAGCGCCGTCTTGCTGTCCAACAGCGTGCGGGTAAATTTGGGCGAATAGAAGTCTCCGTTCATCTGATACAGGAACATGGAGAAGCTCTGCATGCCGGCGGATTCGTCATTGCTGATCTTGCTCGGCAGGGCAAAGTCCATATTCTCCGCCTGCAGGGTCGCAAGGATTTCCGTGATACCCTTCCAGGTCTTCAAACTGGATACGTCGATCCCCAGATCCGCCATGATGTCCGTTCTGTAGAACAGCATCGGGAAGGACATGGTTTCCGGCATGGCATAGACACCGCCTTCATACTTAAAGGGATCTATGGCACTTTCCGGGAATCTCTTGATCACTTCCTCAAAATCATCAAACTGCGTCAGATCATAGGCCGCGCCACGGAGAGCGAAATCCACAGGCTCCGTCTGTGCCACCTGCAGCGCCAGGTCCGGCCCTCTCCCTGCAAAGACCGCCGTCTTCAGAGTGGATGCCGGCACAAGCTGCAGGTTGACATTGATGCCGTACTCCTTGGTAAAGCCGTCCACGATCATCTGGTTCAGCGCCATAGCCTGGTCACGGCCGCCCGTCAGGCCCGATCCGATCCATACAGTGATGCTCTCTCCTTCGCCCTCAGCGCTGGACAAAACCGTGTAATCGCCGGTAAAAGAAGTTATAAAGCCCATCACCTGGGCCGCCACTTTATTAAAGAAATTGTCGTTGCCGGATTTTACCTTCGTTCCGGCTTCCGCCACATACAGATAGTCCAGCATGAGAGGCTGCTCTCTCACAGAGCTGATCCACTGTCCGAAGTTGCCCACCAGATCCCTGTAACGCTTATAGAAACTGGCGATCTGATTAGGCTGGGAATACATTTTATGTACGATGGAAATCAGCTGCTCCAGCTGGGCGCTTAAGGATCCTCTCTCGCCTGTGGACTCGATCATGGCGTCGCAGATAGCCTGCAGCCTTGCTTCGTCCTCCTCAAGCTCCTTCAAGGTATCCGGCAGGTACAGCGCGATCTGGTAATCCCTGTCCACGTCGGGCGTGGTGCTCAGGATAGCCAGCAGCTCCAGGTTCACCGCCGACAGGCTCTCCAAGATGGAATCCGCCTCCGTCAGGATCGGGACCACATCCCCAAGGGTATTCTTCAGAGTCACGGTATGAGTTCCCGCCTCCAGATAGAACAGCCAGGGCTCGCTCTCATCACTCTCGCCGAAGGAGAATGTCTGCCAGTCATCTCCGAAGTAAAAATGTACGTTCTCCGCCTCTTTAAAAGGAAGCTTTCCGTCTATGTACAGGGAGCGGTTGAAGTAGAGCCCCTGCAGGAAATTCTGCATCGCCCTGACACCCAGATTATAATAGCCGCTCTGGGGAACCTCAAATTCCCATGTGATCCATTGGTTGGAATACTGCCAGGATGTACCGCCGATCGTGTTCAGCAGCTTCTGTGTATAGCTGTAAGGCGAATTCTTGGTAGAGGTGGTATCCGCCTTTGCATACAGGGTAGGATCGCTCTTTTCCAGCGTGTTCTCCGCCTCGATGATGCGGATGCCGTTCTCCAGCGCGCCCTTCACTTCCTGTGCCCCCTGGACCCTGGTTGCGGCAAGGGTATCCGCGTAGGATGCGGGCGCCACATTCTCGCTCACCAGAGCCAGGGAGGCGATCGCCATGGGCTCCTTGACAGACTCCAGCGTCAGCGTATGCTTCCCTTCCGACAGATAAAAGTAGAGCGCCGGCGTATAATATCCCATGGAATCGGTCACATAAGCGGAACGCCATCCGTTCTTCTCCACCTGATTGGGACGGTTCAGCAGCCCGCTGGGGTTTAACACCTGATCCACATAGACCCTGGTGAACTCCACGCCCTCCGCCTCGTCATAAGGCAGGCTGCCGTCAATATACAGATTTCTCTCAATCTCACTGCCGTAACCCTCCACTGTATAATAATCCAGTGCGATGGCATACAGCCCCGCTTTCGGCACTGTCACGTTCCATGTAACAGTGTCCTCGTCGGTGGTCAGAAGTGCGCTGCGCCCCTCGTAAGTCTCCATTGCGGTCTTTCCCAAGCTGCCTGCGGCCTGATCCTTCAGCAGATCAACCTCAATAACGGATCCATTGTAATCCGCCTCTCCATACTGGCCGATATAGCTCACATACTTGTTGCCGTTGTAGCTTTTGTCCGCCTGAAAGACGATATTGCCCGCTCTCGCGCCCTCTTCCCCCCCTGTCAAAAGGGAGAACAACAGCACAACAACGGCAATACATACCACCACAACTGCCGCCTTCTGCCACTTTTTCATGCTTTTCCACTTTTCAGATAAACCTAATTTTCCCATTGAGCACTTTCTCCTGAATCTCTTCACTTCTAGGTAAACGTTTTATGCAAAATGATATGAAAGTTATAAAACTTTAATATAAATTTTATCATTTTCACCAACTTGTGCAATGGTGCATATTGCTCATGACATTGCAGATATTGCTTTATATATACTTCTGCAGTCCTTCCGCCTCCACAACCCAATCCTCCGGGAAGCCGGGAGCCTTGCATTCGCAGCCTTCATAGCCCTCTGCCAGCATGGGAACCGCCAACAGCAGGGAGCCGTTGCCCGGCAGATAAAGAGGCAGGTCCTTTCTGAGCACCTGGCGGTTATTGCCGCTTGCCACATAATTGTTCTTGGGGGTATCCTTCAACAGGATATCCAGCGCCTGTGCCGGTTTTCCCAGGCGCACCGCCGTCATTGCCATCACCGCGAAATCCCAGCCCCAGAGCGAGGGATAGCTCCAGCACTCCAGCACTTTCTGCAAGGTATTGTCCATGATCCCGCGGCTTATGCGCTCATCCGCAAGGACCCCGTAGGACATCAGCATGGAGGGATGGTCATGATTCTGCACCGTGTAGGTGGTATGGCATTTCTCATGAGCCAGATAAACCCCTTCTTCCTCAGTCAGGGACGCCATCCCGCTGCCCACTTCCTCCCACCTCGGGTCATATTCCATGCCCAGCTCCTTAGCCCAGCGCACCGCCACTTCCAAAGTGTACTGCCAGTAAGACACCTCAAACGCAGGGTTCAGAGTCTCCTCCGGCTTATGGCACTCCTGCACGGGGATCACCGGCGCAACCAGCTCATAGCATCCCTTCTCCTGGTTATACACCGCAATATCCGCCATGAAATCCGCCGTTTCTTTCACAAGAGGCCAGTACTTCCTGCGGAAATCATCGTCATGATTCTCCCTAAAGCACAGTTCCAGCATGAAAATGATATGCGGCTGCTGCCAGAGAAGCATGGGCGCCACCTTGGAAGGGCTGTCTATGCCCTCCAGGGCGATCATCTTGGGCCACCTGCAGCCCTTGTAGCCATTGCGCGCCGCGTTCTCCCGTGCCTGCTCCATGTGCTCCAGATACCAGGGAAGGCTTCTCTCCAAAAGCTCCGTGTGCCCCCAGAGCGGCGCCCATGCGCAGTGCCAGAAATACATCTCCAGATGCATCTTGCCGTACCAGCTGTTGCAGGTAAGCCCCGTCTCCTGAGGCGGCGCGGACCCGCAGGAATTCACCGCCAGCAAATACATGGAAAGGAGGATCCTCCTCTCCAGCTCCTCCGCCCTGGGATCGGGGCTGTTGTGGAGCTGTAATATCGCCCCCTTCTCCCAGAAATTCTTCCAGTACAGACGGCTGTCCTCCAGCACCTGCGAGGCACTTGGCTGCGGGACATCCATCCCCATGGCGCCATCTGGCTGCGGGACATCCGGCCGCCCGGCGTTGTCCGCCTGCGCTCCGCCCGACCGGGCAGCGTCTCCGCCTTCCGTGCCAAAGTCTCCCTTCAGGAAGCTCACGCTCAGCTCCAGCGTGTCGCTCTCCGCCTTTACACTGAGGCGGTGCTGTGCCGGCGCGGACACCTTCACCCCCTCCCCAAAGGCAAGCCTCACATAATAGACATCCCTGTCCAGGGTGCGCTTTAACAGCACAGACTGTCCGTCCTGCCTCACCACCTCCGTGCCGTGGAGGTCAGGGCTGTCAAAATCCGCCCCGCTCTTTGCAGGCGACCCATAGGGGAACGTGAACGCTACGGACAGCCCCTCCCGCAGCAGGGAAGATTTCACCTGGATGCCGATGGTGTCATAGCTGCCGCCCTCCGGACCGTTGTCACAGGCAGTCTCCACCTCACAGCGCTTCCCGTCCAGCAGGAAGCTGCTCTTTAAGATACCGCTGTACAGGTCAAGCTCCTGACGGATCCCCGTCAGCCGGTCCGCGCGGATCTCCTTATCTTCATATTCAAAGCCTATCCTGGCCAGGTCCAGCCTGTGGGGATTCTTGCGCAGCCATTCATACACCTCCTCATTGCCCGGTTTGGAATTCTTGGGATAGACAACCTTCCGTCCGTTATAGTCGAATTCCGTCATCACCAGATCCTTTAAGGTATAATCATACCGCTCCCCGCTCACAGGCTTTGTGTGCCATCCCCACTGGGACATGGTACACAGAGGACAGGTATCCAGATATTCCTCATAAAGGGTCTGCAGCCCGGTCACATCCGCCGTAAAGGCAAGCTCCCCATTTCCCACCGTAAGAGGCGAATCCACGTCCACCGCCTCAAGGACCGGGTTGTGCCGGGACACCAATGCATGTCTGTCTATTGCCATTTCATAATCCTCCTATTCCAGTACCGCCTCTGCACTCCTACGCCCCCCTTGGTCTGGAAGGAATTTCCATCTGCAAAGACCGCAGCTGAAAATTCCTTCCCGGGGCGTATCCGTTCCGAGGCTGTTTTTTTATTCCAATTGCCGCCTGCGGCAATTTGTACCGCCGTTTAAATTTCTATTTCCGCCGTCTCCCCCGCCTGCAGCTTAAGCAGCAGGGTTCGTCCGTCTCCGCCGGGATTTCGCCCCGGACATCCGCCGCCAGCCATCTTCACCCGGGCATCCGCCGCCCACTCCGGCAGGATCACAGAGACCGCTGTCTCTCTCTGGGCATGCAGCACGGCGTGCAGCTTCCTCTCCCGCAGGTTCCAGCTCATGCTCACCGTGCCTGCCATAAAGCGGAAATCCTGAAACGATCCCTCTCCCAACCTCTCAGGCAGCGCGGGAAGAAGCTTGACACAGTCCCTGTCGGCAAAGAGCAGACACTCCTGCAGCGCCTGCACAATCCCCATGGCAGCATCCAGCTGCACCGGCGCCGAGGAACCTTTACCCAGGGTCAGTCCCATGCCGCGCCAGTCATTGTGCAGCGTAAAGAAATTCCGCAGCAGACACGCCTTATCCATGGTGTCCAGACATTCCATCACCCGCTCCGGCCTCTGGAGCCTGGCGTAGATACATGCCATGTGAGACAGTGACCAGCCGGTCTGTGCCCCCAGGATCCTTTTGTCCACCGCCTTCTCAAAAGCCTTCACCTGTGCCTCATCGTCCCTGCCCCGCACAATCTCCGTGCCGGGGAAAAGAGGATAAATATGGGACAGATGCCTGTGGTTATAGCGTTCCTCCAGCCCGTCCTTCTGCCACTCCCTCACATCGCCGTCCTCCGTGACCCCATAGGCAGGCAGATGGGCGATGATATCCCTCCAAAGCTCCCGCTTCTCCTGATAGAGCCCCGTCTCCTCCGACACCTCCAGCAGGTTCGTGAACAGCTCCTTCATGATGGCAATGTCCATGGTGGCATTCTCCACGGAAGGACATGGGTGCGCCATGTCCGGATTCTCCGGCGGGATCAGGTTCCCCGGCGTGTTCTCCGGCGACACGGAAGGGTAGATCCGAACCATCCCCCGCTCATCCCGGACAATATAATTCTCATAAAACAGCCCCGCCTCATACATAAAAGGCAGGATTTCTTTTTCCAGAAGCTCCCTGTCCCCGGTGTAAAGGTAATATCGGTAAAACATCTGGGACAGCCAGCCCGCGCAGCCGATCCAGTTGAGGATCACCGGCACGATCTGGGTGGGATAACAGCTCTCCGGCGTAGTCCCCGCAGGCAGGTATATGCCAGGCATTCCGAAAAGCTTCTGTGCGCACTCCCGGAAAGCCGGCATCCTCTGCACATAATAACCGATCAGCGTCCGCATGGTATAGCCCAGATTGCCGGGCAGCGTGTGCCAGTAGATCATCTCCACATTCTCATTCGCCATATTGTGGGGCCAGTTCATCTTATAACGCCCGTGCCACAGCCCATACAGAGGAAAAGGATTACCGTCCTCCCTGGTGCCGCTTATCATCAGATATCTTCCAAACTTCCACTGCTTCTCCAGAAGCTCCGGAGACGCCTCCTCATCAAAGGCTTCCGCAATCAGATCCTCATTGCAGGTATCCTTCTTCCGGGACAGAGACAGCTCCGCGCTCCGGTAAAGGGGTCTGTGCAGCCGCACATGCTCCGCAAGCCTGGCATCATAATCAAAGAGATCCTCCCGGGAAAGCCCTTCCGCCCAGGCTTCCCCCAGCATGGGCGGAAGCTCCCTGTGGGAAAATACCACCGGCTTCACCGCCAATGTCACCCACGCCGCGCCTTCCACCAGAAGCCTCCCCTGCCGCTTTGACACACTGCCGTCCGTCTCCAGCCCTCCCAGCAGCCCGTACCAGGTGCCGTCCTCATGCACTGCCTGGAAACCGAAAAAGCTGCCCTCCGCAAAGCTGGAAGGCTCCTGATTTTCCCACTTTTTCCTGGTGTCGTCCTCCCAAGTCTCGTGGCGTCCCGCGCCTGCCAGGAGCGTAAAGGGCTTCCCGTCTGTGCCGATCTTGACAAAGACCATGTCCCGCTCTCTGGACACAAACACCTTCCTGTAAAAAGCCTGCTTCCCCTCCTGCCATGTGACCTCTATCTCACCGGTGTCCATATGTACCATGCGGCGGTAATGCCTGAAAATATCCCGCCCGTCCATCTCCAGAGTCAGATCCCCCACCGGGATGGGATTGCCGAGCCTTGGCGCATAGCCCTGTTCCTTTAAGGCGTTGGCGCCGTACCAGTTCCCCTCCCAGTACTCGCCCCTGTCAATCGCCTCCCTGGTCAGGGCCAGCGTCTCATGCACGTCAGGCAGCTCCTGCCTTTTGCCCCGCTCCCAGAGCCTGGCGTGGTTGACGGCAATCCGCTCCTGGCTGATGCCCCCGTAGACCAGCGCCCCGATCAGCCCGTTTCCCGCAGGCGCCGCCTCCCGGTACATATCCCTGTGCCAGCCCGCCGGGGAATGCATCACCAGTGTGTCCCCTGCTCCAACTGATGGTTTTTCTTTTATCCCATCGCCCAATCTTCCATTTTCTGTCCCACTGCTCATCTCATCACTCATTATCCTGTCTTTGCCCCGTTTTTCTTAATTTTCCATCACACACTTTACTGCGCTACTGCAGTCTTCCACCCGCTCCGTCTCACCCTGCTTCGTTCTTCCCTGCCTGCCCCTTCTCACTCTGTTTCGTCCCTCTGCCCGCTCCGTCTTGCTCCGCTTCGTTCTCCTGCCTGCCCCTTCTCACTCCGCCTCTTTCTTCCTCTCCGCCACACTACTGATGTATTCCTTTGGCGACATGCCGGTTATCTTCTTGAATGTACGATAGAAATTGGAATAATCCTCATACCCAAGGTCACGCCAAACTTCATTGATAGGCTGCCCGTTCTGGAATTTGGTCTTGGCACTGAGAATCCTTTTGTAACGGATATAGTCAAACACCGTGAAACCTGTGACCTTCTTGAATTCATGGCAGAGATAATACTTACTCAGATAGAACCTTTTCGTCAGGTCATACAGCGTGATCTTTTCCTCCAGATGCTCCGAAATATACCGGACAATATCATCAATCTTCTCGCTGTGGGTCAGGCTGTCCTCTTCCTCCATCTCCCGCTGCCTGCTCTCGTCATAGACCCGGTTCACATCCAGAAGCATCCTGAGAAGCAGGCTGGTAAGCAGCACCTCCTTCTCAGGCAGGCTGGCAGAGTAATATTCCAGCATCTGCTGGAAATACTTGTCAAGCCCGTACTTCTGCACGCTTTCGGAATCTATCCTGTGCCCGTCCTCCAGCCTTTTCTCACGTTCAAAAAGCCGCAGGAGATTATATTTTTTCGTGCAGAAAGGCTGAAGGAACTCAGGCTTGAAATAGACGCAGACCCTCTCATATGCCTGATCTCCATTGACCATGACACAGTGGATGTCCTGATTGCTGATCAGCAGCATATCATAAGGCTCCAGATGATAAACCTTCCCCTCAATGCTGAAGGTGGCATCTCCCTGAAGCATAATATACAACTCATGCCTGTCGTTCATGTGGACCATATGCTTTTCATCTCTTTCCTGAGGCGGCGTATACTGCCTTTTGACAACAATGTTTTTCGACTTGTTCATAATATCTGACCACCATCCGGCATATCACAATCCTGGGTTTCCGAGCTTTATTTTACCATTTTACTTTAAAACCCCCTCGATAGGAATTGTTCTGTTTGCTTGACGCATTGCATATATTGCTTTCTGTTTGTTTTGATTTTCTATATTTAGTCAAACTTTTTTCACAAAAACTTTTTCAGCTTTTAAGTTTATCTCATCATTTTTACAATTTCAAGGTTTATATTGCCCTGTCTCGTAAAAACAATTCGCACACAAAGAAGCAATTTTGACAATTTTATTATTGCGCCGCCTATGCAACAATGGAAATATCCAAACAGTCTCTCAAACGAAAACACAGAGACAAAACAAGTTCCCGCAAACGGGCACTGCAACACCAGTCTCGCAACTAAAGACGCCCCCGGAAGGAATTTCTGACGCGGCTGCGGCTGAAATTTCTTCCAGTC
>CAOKQK010000010.1 GCA_948470905.1 uncultured Lachnospiraceae bacterium
CTCTCAACCGCGACAGCTTATTTAGATTACCATAACTTTCCGGGTTTGTCAACAGATTTTTTATTTTATTTTTTCATCTTGTTATCAGGTTTCCCTCAACAACGAAATTGAGTATATCACCTGTTTCCCCACTTGTCAACAAAAAATTTCAAATTTTTTCATTTTTTTGCTTTTTTTTATTTTGTTGATATTTTTCCTTTTTTATCTTCTGTCTTTTCACTTATGAAAATATACTGCATGTCCTTCAATCAGATATCTGTTCAGGGCGGAATAGCCAGTCATCGCCTTTACGCAGTTTCCCTGCTGCAGTCCCTCCTGTATGCAGCGAAAGCCTGACCGGCATACCCGCCCCTTATACTACAGCCGTCCTAAAGCAGCTTAGCTGTAAATGTTTTTGTATCATTCTTTACATTCAGCAGAATGGATCCTATTTCGGAAGCCATCTCCTCTTTTACCTCCACCAGGATCACAGCCTCCGCGCTGGACTTGGCGGGAATCGTACCCATATAGGTAGACAGATCTTCCAATATCACTCCTGCACGAAGGGCACTTCTTGAATAAGTGTCGTTTACTGTCACCCGGAACGTTGCTCCGGAAGATAACAGATCAATCTCCTGTTCCTGCTCTGTGGTATTGTTGATCATAAAACTCAACACCAGAAGCTTCTTCCCCTTCGCCGCATTCAGGGAGAAAATACCGCTCTCCCCGGTATCCGGATAAGCGTCGCAGATCTTCTGCCCGTTGTATACCAGGGTCACGCCATCCTGCAGCGCCAGCACTTCCTCCATGGTATAGGGATTTTCGGGCACTGCCGGTTCTGTCACATCTGTCACCGGAGTATCGTCCACAGCTCCCATCCCTGACGGTTCCTTTGTGGCTTCCGGTCCGGACGGATCTTCATATTGTTTTTTATCTGACAGGGCACTGTCCACCAGACGGCTTCTGTGGTTTGCATCATACTTCATCATTGTGACTGCCACATATTCCCCGATAGCCTGTATCTGCTCATCTGTCATATCAGGTATCGCATTCTTCCCGCAGCCGGTAAGCCCTGTACACAGCACAGCCGCAGCAAAAAAGGCTGCCATACTCTTTTTATTCATTTCCATACCCTCCTGCATGCTTTTGCACACGTTTAACACGCCACTCTTATCATACACCACAACAGATTTTAAGTCAACAAACTTCCGTTCAGGCACAGGATATGGCTGAACAGTTCAGCCAGTCCATGTAAATTGAGAAAAATTGTGCTTGCACAAATTTTACGAAATTTATATGGACTGAGGGAGCGCCATTTCATGAATCAAAGGAAGCTGCGCAGCAGCGAAAAGCGCCGCAGGCGCGACTTTATGAATGGCGCGGGCTGAACTGTTACTGATATGGCAACAAATCATGCGCCAACATTTTCGGAGCTCTCCTCCACGTAATATTTCGCCTGTGCATGCCACATTCCGGCGTAATGTCCCCCCTGGGCCAGCAGCTTGTCATGGCTGCCCCTCTCCACGATCTTCCCCTGGTCGAATACCACGATATCATCGCAGAGGCGGCAGCTGCTCATGCGGTGGGAAATATAAACGCTGGTCTTCCCCTTCACCATCTCCTGAAATCTTTCATACACCTGGGCTTCACTGAGAGGATCCAAAGCGGCGGTGGGTTCATCCAATACCACAAAGGGCGCGTCTTTATACAACGCTCTCGCAAGCGCCAGCTTCTGCGCTTCCCCGCCGCTGATGTCCACGCCCCCTTCCTTGTCCTTGAAAAGCAGCGTGTCTATCCCGTCCGGCAGCCCCCTGACAAATTCTGCCGCCCCCGCCCGTTCCAGACAGTCCCAGATCCTGGCATCCTGTCTCTCATAGCCTGTGACGATATTTTCCCAAAGGGGGAATGCGAACAGTTTAAAATCCTGGAATACCACACCGAACAGCTCCCTGTATTCCTCCTCCTTATATTTGCGGATATCAATGCCGTTCAGGGTGATAACGCCCTCCGTGGGCTCATAAAGCCTGCACAGAAGCTTGACGAAGGTGGTCTTGCCCGCCCCGTTTTTCCCCACCAATGCCAGCTTATCCTTCATGATAAGCTTACAATTCACATGTTTTAAGATCATCTCCTCATTGCCCGGATAATGGAAGCTCACATCTTTGAACTCTATCTCATACTCTCCGTCCAGGCGCTTTTCCACAGGTATCGTTCCGTGCTTATGGCTGCTCTCCATCTGCATGAATTCCAGGAAATCCGTCATATAAGTGCAGCTGCGGCTAAGCTGTGAGCTGTATCCGGCAAGCCTGCGGAACCCGTTGGACAAATTGCCCAGCGCTCCCGAATACTGGGTAAAGGCGCCGATGGTGATGGCGCCCGCAAGCACCTTTACCGCCACAAAGAGATAGCTGCACACCACAAAAAAGCCATTTACCGTATTTTGGAACAGTTCTTTTTTTAAAGTCATATCGCACTGCTCACCGTAAAAGGAATGCACCCTTTTGTTTTCATTCTCAAGGTTGCCCATGAGCATTCTTTTCATATCATAGATCCGAACTACCTTTGCAGCCTGGTTATTTCCCAGAATCCTGTTCAGAAGATAATTTACTTTGGTCTCCATCCCCGTATGCTTTCGGAGATACTCCCCGGAATCCCTTGCCGATCGGGCATTGATCTTAAAATAAGACAGCGCTGCGATGCCGGAAAACAAGAGCACTGCCAGAACCGATACCGCCGGATGCGCCGCCAGCGCCAACACCGGTATCCCGGTCCCCGGCCTGCTTAAGCACAGCGTCCCGATCAGCCCCACTGCCGTTACCGTGTTAAGCAGGCTTTCCAGCAGCCCCTGATAAGCATCCACAATACCGCCCAGTCCACCGTACATGTCTGCCGTCCGCTCCGAGCTGTATATCTTGTTCGCCGTCTCCGGCTGTTCCATCGTCTCATAATCAAGGGACACTGCTTTCTCCCGCATCATCACGGCAAACGCAATATCACTGCGCTGCCTTGACTTTGCATATACTTTTGACACCAGCCGTCCCACAACCCCAAAAGCCAGCCCTGTGATGACCAACACTGCCGCATAGAAAAAAGCGGCGGAAAAATCTCCTGTAAGCAGCATGTCGATCAGCCTTGCGGTCCAAAACAGCTCCAGGTATGTTTTTACCACATTTATTACGCTGTTTATGATGCGCAGCGGTATTGACGAGGGGTCCACCTTATGGGCTATTTTCAATAAAGCAAAGCCCGTGCGGTGGTATCCGAACGATTTTTCCAGCTTTTGTGCAAGGGTTTTCTTTTGATCCTTTTGAACATTATCAGCTTCATCACCTTGTTTCATTCCGTCCTGCATATCCTGACCTCCTCCCCGGTTTACTGTGCCTGCGCCTTCTTCTTTTCATTCTCATAATACTGCGCCTGTGTGTGGAACATGGCGGCATATGTCCCCTGCCTTTCCATCAGCTGCTCATGGCTTCCCTCCTCTGCGATCCTCCCCTCCTCCAGATACAGGATACGGTCGCAGAATTTGGTGGAGCTTAATCTGTGGGAAATAAAAATGCTGGTCTTATCCCGGGTCATCTCATAATATTGTTCATACATCCTGCTCTCGGCAATAGGGTCAAGCGCAGCGGTAGGCTCATCCAGGATCATCACCGGGGAATCCTTATACAAAGCCCTCGCCAGCATCAGCCTCTGCAGCTCCCCGCCGGACAGGCTCACTCCCGCCTTATCCAGATCCTTGTTCATAGAAGTCTGTTCCTTCCTGTCAAGCTGCTCAACCCTGTCCCACAGACCTGCGTCCTGCAGGCACTGCCGCAGTCTCTTTCTGTCGGTTTCTTCCTCCCGTCTGCAGGACACATTGTCCGCCAGGGAAAAGGAAAAGGCAAATACGTCCTGGAATACAACCGTGAACTCTTTCCTGTATTCCTCAGGCGACAGAGACGACACATCCTGCCCATCCAGATAGATTTTCCCTGACGTAGGACGATACAGCCCGCAGATCAGCTTGATCAGGGTAGATTTCCCCGCACCGTTCATGCCGACCAGGGCAATCTTTTCTCCCGGCGTGATCGTCAGTGACAAATCATGGATGACATCCTTCTCTTTGTCCTCGTAGCGAAAGCATACGTGCTCCAGACGGATCTCATGGGTCTTTCCCGGACTCGTCACCGCTTCCTGGCCGAAGTGATTTTCCCCGCAGAATTCCAGAAAGTCCCGATACCGGTCCATCAGCCTGTTATTGCGCAGTATCTCCGTCACCGCGCCCATAAGCGCAGACATCCTGCCGCTGAAACTGGCTGTAATACCCACATACAGCAAAAATGACGCCAGTTCCATCTCTCCCTGAGCCATCTGGTAGATCAAATATGCATAGATCAAGATATTTTTAGCAGACGACAGGACAATCTCCGTAATCCCTGCATGGATGGAACAGCTTCTCTCCTTTCCGCTCCAGCGGACAAGCTCCTCTTTTATCTTGTCAAATTCCTCCCGAAACCAATCCCACATGCGATAGATCCTGATGTCCTTACCGCTTGCCGGGACCAATGCCTCCCGTTTCAGATACCGATAGCTCTGGTGGGACCTGATGTATTCCTTTGTATATTTCTCCGCCCTGTGATTCGCATAAATACGAATTGCAGTGACAATCCCGGTGGTCAAAAGCAGCAATATCAAAATCCACCCGTTAATCCTGCCAACGATGACGGAATACACGATCAGCCCAAGCAACGCGGTCATGGCATTTTCATATGCGTTCAGGTACGCCTCTATGCCCGCGGTATTGCCGGAATACAGATTAAGCCGTCCGCCCTCCAGCTTCTGCTGTCCTTCCCTGCTTTCCAGCTTCTGGAAATCCACCCCCATTGCCGCCCCAAAAAGCT
The DNA here is from genome assembly GCA_948470905.1 of uncultured Lachnospiraceae bacterium. Taxonomy (GTDB): domain Bacteria; phylum Bacillota; class Clostridia; order Lachnospirales; family Lachnospiraceae; genus Acetatifactor. The sequence goes on from CAOKQK010000010.1 coordinate 4,863, forward strand.
CGGTTCCCAAGCTGATCCTGCAGCAGAACCTGCCTTTTGAGCTGACGCCCGCCACGTACCCGTTCAAAATCTGCAGTCCCTGCAGCACAAGCACATAAGCTGCCAACAGCAGAAAAATCACTCCCGGCTGCCATTGGCTGCCCAGCAGGTAGACCACCGCGCTGGGCAGCGCCATGGCAGCAAAGGGCTGCACCACCGATAGGATAACTGTGGCAAAGGATACCGCCGCCGCTTTCGGCCCCTCCATTTCCACAAGCTTTGCATACGCTGTCCGGCAATTGTCCCAAATAGGATAGTGCCGATATGAAATCTCATTCTCCTGTTTCTTTTTCTGCGATTTCCGAAACATACTTTGCCTCCCTGTCTCAAATTTCCTCCTGACGCCAGTCCTGTAAAGATCGATCACAGAAATTATTATGAATGAAAAATCCCCCTTGCGGAGGATTTCTGCACGAATTGTTCTTTTTTTATCTCCAAATGTAAGGAACCAACAACCTTGCGGGAACAGAGTTCCGACGGGCAGCAACACAGCATCACAGCGGCAGCGTCACCTCCGCCGCAAAAATCCCCGGCTCGTTTGCCAGGGTCAGATAACCCTCATATTTGTCTGTCAGCGCTTTCACCCGCTTCATACCCAGCCCATGGTTTCCGCGCTTGGAAGAAATATAATTTCTTTCGTTAAAGTCCAGCTCCTCCTTTGCGGAATTTTGGACGGAAATATACAGCTGGGACTTCTTCACCGCCATATAAATACGCAGAAAGCGCATCTGTTCCGGAATCTTCTCGCATGCCTCCAGGGCGTTATCCAAAAGATTGCCCAGCAATACGCACATGTCCACATCTTCCACGGAAAGATCTTCCGGCAGGACTGCTTTACAGTTAATCCTTACTTTTTTCTGCCTGGCCAGGGTCAGTTTGCTGTTCAAGATGGCATCCGTCATCAGATTGCCGGATTTCACATAGGTATCCACACTGTCCAGATCCTGTTCCAGCTCGTCCAGATACTGCCTCATCTCCTCAAGCTGCCCCAATGAAAGCTGTACTTTCATCACCTGCATGTGGTTGTGGTAATCATGCCGCCAGCCCCTCATATTCAGGTAGATATCCCTGATCTCCTCATATTGATGTCCAAGGATATCCCTCTGGAACTGCTCCGTCCGCACCTCATAACTCTGATGATAAGAAAAAAGTGTCCCTTCCAGAGAAAGGAACAACAGAAGCTCCAACGCAGCAATGCCCGCCAGCATACCCATGCCCGCAGTATCCCGCACATTCCATATATACAAACACAGCACAGCATAAATCCCTGTATTCAGCATGCCGCTCCATATGCTCAGATACCCCCTTTCCAAAGCCAGCAGCAATAGGAACACCGCCATGACCGCCCCGTTTAAGAATATGCCCGCCCACACAGTTTGCCCCATGGCACACAGGGAGATCAGCAGCCCGGGAACAAGCGCCTTCCGCCACTGCTGCCTGAAAGGTTTCCCGTCATAAAATAATACATACAATAAAAGGACCAGCGTGATCACAAGCCAGCCCCAAAGGCTGCGCCATGCCAACCCGCCGGCATATCCGGCCGTAAGCACATCGACACACGCTTCGTTCCACCCGCCGGCATGTCCGGCAAAGTCCCCGCCCAAATATCCGGCGATCGTCCCCCACAAAGCCCATACCTTTGCAGCAGCCAATATTCCCAGGGTCAGCCCCCAGGTGACTATCCTCTTTCTGTATCCCTTTTCCAGTTCCGTGACCTGCTCTATATAATATTGATATAATGCCAGCCAAATTAACTGGATCCCTGTCTGTACCATAAGTTCCGCCCCTGCCCTGTTTGAAGAATACTCAGAAACTTTTCCTGCGGAAATACTGCAGATATGCCTGGTTCAAGGCTTCCCATTTCCCTCTGGCAACGGGTACAAACGCCTGATTCTCCATCTGGACATCCTTCCTGGAGATCCTTTCCACACAGTCCAGATGGATCAGGTAAGAGCGGTGAGGCTTGAAAAAGTTATCCTTATTTTCCTCCAGCTCCTGCTCCAGCTGCTGGATCCCCGCCTTACACATAAGCCTGCTCCCGTCCCTTTTCCAGACAATCGTGCCGTGCCCGTCGCTTTCCAGATAACAAACATCCGACACATAGACTCTCTCCATCTCTCCCCCAGACAGAGGAACAATAAGCGCTTCCCTGCGGCGCATGTGCTCCCCCGCCCTGTCCAGTGCCGCCCACAGCCTCTCCCTTTTCAAGGGTTTCACAATATAGGACACTGCTTCAAGGTCATATCCCTCCAGGGCAAAATCAGGATTCCCCGTCACAAAAATAATGCTGATACGCTCTCCCATTCCGCGAAGTTTTCTTGCCAGCGCGATTCCGTCCATCCCCGGCATCTCTATATCCAAAAGCAGCACATCTGTATCCTTCCTCTCCTCCCAGGCGAACAAAAAGGCATCCGCACTGGTGTAAAGCTCCACACTGTACGTCTCCTTCTTTTCCCCTGCCCAGTCACCTACTTCCCTCTCCAGGTCGGACAGAACTGCCTTCTTATCGTCACAAATTGCAAAATGTATCATTTTCTCTGCACCACAGCCTCCTGGGCACAGATATCCCGCCATCGTTCCGGCGGGATATCTGCTTTTGTCACCAGGCACTCCGGATCCGACGCCAGAATATGCCGGGTCACTTCAAACACACCCTGCGCGTCACACAGGATACAGTCCGCATCCCCGAATTTCAGCCTCTTTGCCGCGCCAGTATCATAAAAAGCCTGCTCCAGCTTTACGAAATCCTCGGATATGTGAGGCTGCATGGCATTATAATGCCTGCGCATATAGACAGCTTTCAAGCTGCCGCCTGGCATGGCTACCTGCAGAAGCACGGGCCGATCCGTCAGGCGGTTTGGCACATTCAACACCTCCTCCACACTGTGGATGAAAGTGTTCCTCTCATGCCCCACGCCCACCAGCAGGATTTTCCCCTTCACCTGCCTGAGCCTGTCATAACAGCCTCCCGGCGTACAGGGTGTGTTGCAGTTCTCCTCTCCCGCCACATATGCCGCGGCATCCTGCCCGTAAGCGGCAACGCTGTGAGTGGGGTGCAAGGAACGCACCACCCCCGGGCGCCTGCGGAAAATATTTGTCAAAAGCCCCACACAGGATTCTTCTCTGGCGGGATCATAGACACAATGCTCCCCCTTCATCTGCGCCCAGGTATGTGTGGGCAGGAGCAGAAGCCCCCGCCCAAAATACTCCATCCAGGCATCCACTACCGTATCCGCGCCGCCCTCCACATGGCCGATGGCTTTCATGGAAGAATGGATCAGTACCGTATCCGTATTCCGTAAGCCGCCTTCCTGAAGCTGCCTCTTTAAATCTTCCTTTGTATATCCCATATCCATTGCCGCCTTTTTATATAGTGCTCAGCAAACCCTGTATCCGCCGTACTTCTCCGCATCGCTTCTGTGACAGCTCGCCCGAAGACGCACGCCTTCCTCCTGGTATTCCCGGGCAGAGACTGTTGCATTTTCCATCAGATAAGCCACTACACCGCCGTTGTCGTAGGGGATCAGAAATTCCGCCTCCACCCTGTCAGCGTAGACACATTCCTTGATCAGTTCAGCCAGCTCCTCTATGCCATTGCCCAGCCTGGCGGCAATATAGATCCGCCTGTCCTGCCCTGCTGCGCCTGAGTGAAGCTTTTCTTCCGAATAATCCTCTGCGCCTGCATGCCCCTCCGCCTTATCACACTTATTATACGCCACGATCCGGGGGATGTCCCCTGCACCAAGCTCCTTTAAGGTTTCCTCTGTCACTTCCATATGCTGCCTGAAATGCTCATCCGAAAAATCCACCACCTCCACGATCAGGTCCGCATACTTTACCTCCTCCAGCGTGGAGCGGAAAGCCTGGACCAGCCCGTGGGGCAGTTTATGGATAAAGCCCACCGTATCCGTCAGGAAAAAAGGTCTGTTATCCCCTGTATGGATACTGCGTACATTGGTTTCCAGCGTGGCAAAGAGCATGTCCTTCTCCAGGACATTTTTCTGTTCCCCTCCGCCGTACCTGTCCACCAGCTGGTTCATTATGGTGGATTTGCCGGCATTGGTATATCCAACCAATGCCACCTGGGGAATCCTGGACCGGCTGCGCTTTTTCCTCGTGGTTTCCCTGTTCTGCGCCACAGTCTCCAGCTCCTTTTTCAACATGCTGATGCGGTGCTCGATCTTACGGCGGTCCAGCTCCAGCTTTGTCTCGCCGGCTCCCTTGTTGCTCATGCTGCCGCCTGTGCCTCCCTGGCGGCTTAAGTTCTCACGCATGCCTACCAGCCTGGGAAGCATGTACTGCAGGCTTGCAGCCTCCACCTGCAGCTTCGCCTCCCTGGTCTTTGCCCTGATGGAAAAGATATCCAGGATCAGATTAGTCCTGTCCAAAACCACCAGATCCAGCTCCCTCCCCAGATTGCGCACCTGAGACGGGGACAGCGCATTGTCGAACACTACCTCCTGTGCCTCGCACTGTCCGGCGTATTCCTTCACCTCGGCAGCCTTTCCCGTACCGATGTACAGCGACTTGTTCACCTTCTCCATCCGCTGTACGATAATGCCCGCCACCTGCTTATAAGCAGCCTCGGCAAGGCTTTTCAGCTCCTCCATGGAGTGTTCAAAGTCCGGGTCCTCCCCTGTGTCCACTCCTACCAGCAGCACCCTTGTATATACGATTTCTTCCTCTGCTCTCATAAAATACCTCGATTCCGTTTCCGCAAGCGGGAACTAATTCCGTTCTCTGTGGGAACCTTTCCGCTCCCTCATGCCAATTCCAGCTCAAACCAGAACAGCACCCCATTGCTGTAATTTTCCACACCATACTGCCGGTTCATGGACTCCATGATCGCCTTCACAATGGAAAGCCCCACGCCGCTGCCGCCGTACTCCCTTGTGCGCGCCTTGTCCACCTTGTAAAATTTCTCCCACAGATGGGGCAGGGCATCCTCCGGGATCGGCTCCCCGGTGTTGAACACTCCAACCCTGATCAGCCTCTCCCTCTGTTCCAGCGATACCACAATTTTTTTCTCTCCGCCGCAGTGGTTCACCGCATTGGAAAAATAATTCATAAAGACTTCCTCGGTCTTATATTCATCCGCCCAGACAAAAAACGGCTCCCACTGCTCCGTGCAGACCTGGATGCCATTCTGCTTCGTGAGTATTTGGGCAGACTGGATATAGTTATTCACCAGCGCAGTCAGGTCGAAGCGCTCCATCGTCACCACATCATTGCCAAACTCCAGCTGGTTCAGGGTGAGGAGCTTCTGCACCATGGTATTCATCTTGGAAGCCTCGTCCATGATGACTTCGCAGTAGAAATTCCTGCTCTCCGGGTCGTCGTTCACACCCTCGGAAAGCCCTTCCGCATAGCCCTGGATCAGCGCGATGGGCGTCTTCAGCTCATGGGACACATTGGCCAGAAATTCCTTGCGCATCTCGTCTATCTGCTCTTTCCTTTCAATATCCTTCTGCAGCTCATTGTTGGCGGTCTTAAGCTCCGATATGGACTGCTCCAGCGAGGAGGACAGCTTGTTGATATTCTCCCCCAGAAGGTCTATCTCATTGTGTGCGTTTCCCGTATACTTCGCCTCGAAATCAAGATGGACCATCTGCTCGGAAATATGGCTCAGCTTCAGGATCGGCCTTGTGATCCTTCCCGTCACGAACCAGATGATGGCTGCGCCCAAAACCATGCCTGCCAGACCCGAATAGGCGAAGAAGCGGTTTGCGATCTTGACGCTCTCCCGAATGCTCTCCACTGGGGTGCGCATGATAAAAGAAATACCTGTGTTCAGCCTGCCGTACATCTCCAGATAGTCATCATCCCCAACCTGAACCCTCTGCAGCACATAATCCTCATCCTTCCCCAGGATCCGCTGTTCGTCATCGGTGATAATACCCAGTATATACCCGAAAAGCCGCCTCTCCAGTTCGGCGCCGCCGTTAAAAGACTGGTACTTCACCATGGAATCCGCATCCATTACATAAACCATGATATTGTACACGCTGCACACGTCATCCAGCGCCGCCTTAAATTCCTCCGTGCTGTAGGTATCGCTGTTTGCCGCCTGACTGATAGTCCAGTACGCGCTCATGATGACCTTCGTCTTGGTGTTCATATAATACTGTCCCAGGAACATACTGTTGATAAACCAGCACAGAAGGACCACCCCTGTCATCAGCCCGATAAAGATCAGGGAAAACTGAAGCCTGACAGAATGCTGTACTTTTTCATTATGCTGGTTAAGTTTCTTCTTGAAAAAAAGACACGCCATGCTGCCCCAAACCTCCAAAAGCCCCGCTTTCCGCCGCGTCTACAGCTTCCTCACCATCCAAATATCATCTGCATAAGTGCCGTCCTCGTATTTGTTCGCCCTGGGAATCCTGCCGCACTCCTGAAAGCCGACGCTCTCATACAGGCGGTAAGCCCTTGTATTGCCATCCACCAGGGTAAGCTCCGCCTGTTCATAGCCTTTTGCAGCGGCTTCCTCCAGCAGCTTCCTCATCATAAGCTTTCCCAGCCCCTGGCCGGTATATTTCTGGAAAAGCGCTATTCCGATGCCTGCCCGATGCGCCTCTCTCCGGTTTCCCGTCCTGCCCTGGAAGGAGCAGTTTCCCGCGTACTCCCCGTCAATAAAAGCAAGTATCAAAAGCTTATGCTCGGAATCATTATAGGACTTTATAAAATCTTCCTCCTGCTCCACCGTATATTGGACTTCCTCCGGCCCGCACATCAGGAATCTCGTCTCACCTGTGACAGTCTTCAGATAATCAATCAGCATCTGTGCCTCATCCGGCCTTGCGTTCCTAAGCAGGACCTCTTTTCCGTTCAAATTGTATTTTTCTTCTTTGATGCGCATAATGATTCTTCCTCCGTTATTCCTGGCCGACCTCCAGCTTGTACCCCGATGCCCATGGGGCATGGGGGTTTTCATTCCTGGCTGACTTCCAGCTTGTACCCCGATGCCCATGGGGCATGGGGGGTTTTCATTCCTGGCTGACTTCCAATTTGTACCCCGATGCCCATGGGGCATGGGGGGTTTTCATTCCTGACTAACCTCCAGTTTATACCCCATGCCCCAGATTGTTTTGATGAGGTCGCCCTTCTCACCCATTTTGCTGCGAAGCTTTTTTACATGGGTGTCAATTGTCCTGGCATCGCCAAAATAGTCGTAATTCCACACATTGTTCAGTATCTTCTCCCGGGAAAGGGCGATCCCCCTGTTTTCCACAAAATATGTCAGAAGCTCAAATTCCTTGTAACTGAGCTCCACTTCCCTGCCGTCTATCATCACCCGGTGCGCTGCCTTGTCAATCTCAATGCCGCCGCAGCTTAAGACTTCCTCGTTGGCACGCTGATTGGTCCTGCGCAGGATTGCTTCTATGCGCGCCACCAGAATTTTAGGGCTGAATGGTTTCGTAATATACTCATCCACCCCCAGCTGAAACCCCTGCAGCTCGTCCTTCTCGTCAGCTCTTGCCGTCAGCATGATGATCGGCACTCCCGAGTAGGCACGGATTTCCCTGCACACCTGCCAGCCGTCCATTTTCGGCATCATGACGTCCAGCACAACCAGCGCGATATCCTTCTCCTGGAAGAAAATATCCAGCGCCTCCGTGCCGTCCCCGGCCTCCAGCACATCATAATTACCCTTCACCAGGAAATCCCGCACCAGCTTGCGCATCCTGCTCTCATCATCCACAACCAAAATCTTTAACCTGTCCATAACGTCCACACCTTTTCCCTGCAGGCTGCTCCTGCCACTTCTTTCCGGAAATGCATATCCTCATCCAATGGCTGGCTCCCGCCCTTTCTGCCCGCTGGGGCATGCATGCCCCTTCCTCTGGCTGGCTCCTGATTCCCTGATCTCAAAGTACCGCACATTGTTCTACATATATTATGGCACAAAAATATGTCTCTTTTGTGAACATTACTGATTATGATCCAGCTTAAGTTCCAGCTCCCTCTCTCGGATCTTCTGTTCTCTCTCCGTCAGCTCCTGCTCCCAGGTGGAATATTTGTCCCGGATAGCCCTTTCGTAATTAAAAATATTGGGCTGATCACTCTTGAGGGATATGGCAAACATGGCGCAGATTGCGATCACAAGCAGCACATTGGAGATCACCGATATGATAAGCGCAAACTTGCGCCCGTCCGGCTCCTGCCCTCTGTCGCGCACCTTTTTTCTGGCGGGCTGCACCTGCTCGGAAGGCTCGCCGCTGAAGGTCATGCCAAGAGGGATAGCCGCAACGTTATCCGGTTCAAAGCCCGGCTGCTCCAGCAGGAAATCCTGCAGATGCTTTAGATACCGCAATCCCACAGGCGTCCGGAAGATCCGGTCCTGGATTGCCTTTTCGTATATATATTTGATGCTGTCCGGCGTGTTGTAATCAATGCGCTCCTCCAGATATTTAATCTTCTGTTTCTCCGCATTTGCCAGCCTGGCGTCCTCCTCCGTCCGGAATATATAGCCGCCCACAATCTGGTTTTTCTCGTCTGTTTTCATCTATACACCTCCCATTCCAGTTCCCACTTGTGGGAACTTGCCCCGCTTGTGGGAACTTGTCACACTTGTGAGAACTTGTCCCACAGGCAGGAACTTATTCCGCCCTCTACACTTCTACGCCCCCCCGGCTGTAAAGAATTTTCATCTGCATAGGTCCCGGCTGTAAATCCTTTCCGGGGTATATCCATACTGAGACTGTTATTACTTCCGGGGTATATCCGTTTCAAGGCTATTACACGAAACGCACAGAAAGCTATCGCTTGTCTGTGCGCTGTTACCAGATAACATCTGGGAAATCATGAAGCAAAGGGAAGCCGAACCCAAAAGGTCCAGCTCAGCCGCTTTACTGAAATCTGGAGTAGAGGGGAGCCGGAACCCAAGGGGTTCGACTCGGCCCAATTGCTTTGTCAGTGGAGTAGAGGGGAGTCGGAACCCAAGGGGTTCGACTCGGCCCAATTGCTTTGTCAGTGGAGTAGAGGGGAGTCGAACCCCTGTCCAAAAGCCCATTCCCTGTCCTTCTACTATCATAGTCCGTTATCCTGGGCCAGTAAACTGACCCTTTTCCCTCGGAAATCAGGAAACGAACAACCTGAAATCTCCGGTAGCTTCATAATACGCCCGCGCGCGCAAAGCTTAGCGCGTGTCGTTTCTCACATAGTCGACGCCCGGATCCGCAGGTGTGAGTGCCCACGGGCGGACGAGCCGCTTAAGCGGCGTCACGGACAGCGGTTAGGCTGCCAGTGCGTACTGAGTATTATCTTCAGCGTTTATTTTAGTATGGCGAACAAGTTCGCCCTGCGATTAACGTGTCGCAACGGATAGCTTCTCCAGCTGCAGGACCCCTGTCGAAACCTTTACTACCCCTTAAATCCTGTCGGACAAAATTAAGGATAGAAGATAATTTTAGTATATGCAATTTTTGATACTCTGTCAATGCTTTTAAATAAACTGATTGCTAATAATTTCAGAGATTTTTCACCTTAAATTCCCTCTCCGTCTCTCTCCGCCGATCCTTTTTCGCAATGGCTTCTCTCTTGTCATAGAGCTTTTTGCCCCGCGCCAGCCCTATCTCGATCTTTACCTTTCCCTCCTTGAAATAGACCTGCAGGGGCACCAGGGTATAGCCCTTTTCCGCAACCTTCCCGGCAAGCTTGTTGATCTCATATTTGTGCATCAGCAGCTTTTTCACCCTCAGGGGGTCTTTGTTAAATATATTTCCCTTTTCATAGGGACTGACATGCATGCCGTAGACGAAGACCTCGCCGTTTTCGATGCGGATGAAGGATTCCTTGATACTGCATTTCCCCATCCGCATGGACTTGACCTCCGTCCCGTGCAGCACCACGCCGGTCTCATAAGTCTCGTCGATGAAATAATCGTGATATGCCTTTTTATTGTTAGCAATCTGCTTACGTGTGTTCTCTGTTTTTGCCATCTCTACACCTCCTGTTCCAGCGACATATCGATCATCCTGTTAAACCTGTCGCAGGCGTCTATGCGCACCCGGACGGGCATGCCCAGCTTATAGCTTTTTCCGGTGGATTCCCCCACCATCTCGCACCTGTTCTGATCATAGTAAAAATAGTCCTCTGTCATCTTGGCGACATGTACCAGCCCTTCCACCGTGTTCGGCAGCTCCACGTAAATGCCCCATCCTGTGACGCCGGAGATCACCCCGTCAAAGCTCTCGCCCACATGGGCCTCCATGTACTCCACCTTCTTGAGCTTATCTGTCTCCCGCTCCGCCTCCTCGGCGCGCCTCTCCGTCTCGGAGGAATGCTTTGCCACCTCCGGCAGGATTTCCCTGTAGTGTGCCGCCCTCTCCTCGTCCAGCCTTCCCCTGAGCTGATCCTTGATGATCCTGTGGATCTGCAGATCGGGATATCTCCTGATGGGGGAGGTAAAATGGCAGTAATACTGGCAGGCAAGCCCGAAATGCCCTGTACACTCCACGCTGTACTTCGCCTGCTTCATGCTGCGCAGGGCAAGGCGGCTGATCATGGGCTCCTCCGGAGTTCCCGCGATCTTTGCCAGAAGCTTCTGAATCTCTTTGGGGTGGATTTCCTGGTCGGAAACCTTCGCCCCCGCCCTGCCGACAGATTTCATATAATAACCAAAATTGTTGATAAAGGCGGACAGCTTCCGGATACGCTCCGCGTCCGGCACATCGTGTACGCGGTACACAAAGGGAAGTTCCATCCAGTAAAAATGCTGCGCCACTGTCTCATTTGCCGCCAGCATGAAATCCTCAATGATATCAGTTGCCACGTTGCGCTCATAGGGCCTGATATCCGTGGGATGCCCGTCCTGATCCAGATATATTTTGCACTCCGGGAAATCAAAGTCAATGGAGCCGCGCTTCTTGCGCTTTCCCCGCAGAGCTGCCGCAAGCCGCTCCATATCCTGGAACATGGGCAGCAGTTCCCTGTACTGCCTGTATTCCTCCTGCTTTTCCACCAGCGTCTCATCTTCCAGCATATTTTTCACCGCCGTGTACGACATGCGCTTATCCACCCGTATCACCGACTCGCAGATCTCGTAATCCGTAATCTGCCCTGACAGTTCAACAGTCATCAGACAGCTCAGGGCAAGCCTGTCCTCCCCTGCGTTCAGGGAGCAGATGCCATTGGAGAGCGTATGGGGCAGCATGGGGATCACCCTGTCCACCAGATACACGCTGGTTCCCCTGTGAAATGCCTCCCTGTCAAGGGCAGAATTCTCCTGCACATAATTCGTCACATCGGCAATATGGACTCCCAGATGGTACTTCTGCCCGTCAAAGCTCACGCTGACAGCGTCGTCCAGATCCTTCGCGTCCTCGCCGTCGATAGTCACGCACAGAATATCCCGCAGGTCCCTGCGCCCTGCCCGGTCCGCCTCCGAAACCGGATGGGATACCCGCTCCGCCTGGTTCATGACCTTTTCGGAGAATTCCACAGGAAGCTCATATCCTCTCACAATTGACATGATATCCACGCCCGGATCGTTTATATGCCCCAGGATCTCTATGACTCTGCCCTCAGGGTTCCTGTCCCGGCTTCTGTCTCCGTTCCTGCCCCCGTCTCCGTCTTGGCTTCTGTCTCCGCCCCTGTCACGGCTCCTGCCCCCGTCTCCAGCTTGGCTTCTGTCTCCGCCCCTGTCACGGCATCCGTAGTCCGTCAGCTCCACCACGACCTTATGGCCGCTTACAGCGCCTTTGGAGCGCTCTTTTGGCACATAGATGTCCTGGGGCAGCTTTAAATTGTCAGGTATCACAAAGCCATAATTGTCCTTCGCCTGCTCATAGGTACCCACCACCTGTGTGATGCCCCGGGCAATGATTTTGACAACCTGCGCCTCCTGCCTTTTCCCTTCCTTAGCCGGCAGCAGCGCCACCTCCACAGTATCTTTATGAAAGGCTCCTCCCGTCTTGTCCTCGGGAATATACAGATCCTCCTCCCGCCCTTCTATCTCCACGAATCCGAATCCTTTCGCATTGCTGATATAGGTTCCTGTCAGCACCCTGCCGTTCGATTTCATGTATTTTCCCCTGGAGGTGATCATCAGCTGCCCTTCCGCCAGAAGCTCCTGAAGGACCCTGCGCAGCTCATCCCTGTCCTCCTTCGCTACCTGAAGGAACATGGCAAGCTCCTTTTCCTTCATGGGGACATAGAGCGGATCCCTCACAAGGTCACAGATCACCTTCTTGCGCCTGTCGTTGCCATGAAGGCTCTGGCTTTCATAACCGGGCTGGACATCCGGCTGGTTTCTGCCTCCCATATTTTCTTTACTATGAAAGCTTGCGCTTTCATAGCAAGGATGGCCATCCGGCTGTTTCCTGCCGGGATTATGGACTGGTTTACTATATACGGCTTTCTTATTTTCCTTTTTATTCCTGATACTTTCGCTTCCTTCTTTCCCGTTTCTGACCTTTTTGTTTTCGGACTTTATACCCTTGGTCTTCCTGTCCCCAGCCTTTTTATTTTCGGCCTTTCTACTATTCTTTTCTCTCATTTTGTTTTCTTTGTTCTTTTCTTTCACTCTGTTTTCTTACCCTCTTTAGAAACTTTTCATAAATATCTTTGCAGTTGACCCAGGATGAGTCCGCAAAGACAAAAAAACTGCCACACGCAGCCTTAGCGGCAAATTTCACATACACAGCCCTGCATAAAAAACAAAACACCCTTGTGTCAGCCACAAGAGTGTTGTCTTAAGCATATCTCAAAATACATTCAGATTCAGTATAACCGCGATCACAACAAACAATACCGCCAAAACCTTTGTAATCTTCACAAGCATTCCCTCCATGGAACGCCCCTTGTTCTTATCCCAAAAGGTCTCCGCCGCACCGCTGATAGAACCAAGTCCCGCTGATTTACCTTCCTGCATCAGTACCAACACCACAAGCGCTATACAGATCAATATAAAAACCACTGTGACAACAATCCTCAATGCTCCCATTTCACACCTCCAAATAATGCGAAGCTCTATTTTTAACTTAAAGCCTTAAAATCTGTCAAAAAATAATCTTTCAATTTGACTTTCTTGACAGCTCCTTATATTTGAAAATACCGCTCAATTTACGCCAAGCATGTTAAATAATACCATATCCTCCGCCAAAAAGCAAGTACATATTTTCATAACCATGTCAGCCGGTAACTATTCAGATAACAGTTCCGTGACCTGTCTGAACTGCTACACTATTCAGGCAACCGTTCAGTGGTCTGTCACCGTTACACAGCAGCGGTTTATACAGCCATGATCAAAAAAGATATCAATAAAAAGACAATACCCATGGCAATATAGGGCATAAAGGTCAGATTCTGCCTGCTCCGCTTCTCCTTTTTTCTGACGGTGTAATCATACAGATCCTTATATTTCCTGTTGCCGAAAATGGCGGAAAAACCGTAGCTTATCGTGTCAAACGCCCCTGCGGACGCAATCCAGAGGAGCAGCCCGAAAAAGACGGACACGCCGCCTGCGGTGCTGAACGCGTCCACATAATATATCTTCACGTCAAACCCTCTGGCAGACAGCACGATCAGCACAACAGCAATATTGATCACAAGCGCCGCAATATATCGCACCGGTGAATGAAATAAGCATCTTCTCCAAAAGCCCATACCTAAGCCTTCAATTCCTCCTGATACCTCTCATACTCCGCATTGTTGCAGTAAACGAAATGATCCTCCCGCACTTCTCTCAATTCGGGCATATCCCCGTGTTCATAGTCATGCACCTCCGCCGGATTGTAGAGGATACGCTGCCTTTTCTTCTCCGACTTCGGGTTGGGCTTAGGAATGGCAGAAAGGAGCGCCTTGGTATAGGGATGCAGGGGATGGGTGAAAAGCTCCGCGCTGGACGCTTTTTCAACCACCTTGCCATAATACATAACCACGATGGTGTCACAGAAATACTTTACCACAGACAGGTCATGGGCAATAAATATGATAGAGAGGTTTAATTCCTCCTGCAGCTCGTTCAAAAGGTTGATCACCTGTGCCCTGATGGACACATCCAGCGCCGAGATCGGCTCGTCACAGATCAAAAGCTTCGGATTCATGACAAGCGCTCTGGCAATACCGATCCTCTGCCTCTGGCCGCCGGAAAACTCATGAGGATAACGCGAGGCATGTTCTTCCACCAGCCCTACCCTGTTGAGCATCTCCACAACCTTTTTGTGGTTTTCCTCCTTGTTGCGGAAGCCCTGGATCCGCAGCCCCTCCTGTATGATATCCTCCACAGTCATACGGGGATCCAGGGAGTCAACCGGATCCTGGAAGATCATCTGGATCTCGTTCAGCAGCTTCCTGCTGGTATGTGTATTATCATACTTTATCTGCCTGATCTTCTCCTGCTGTTCCTTCTTTATGCCTGCAACCCGCTCCCTGATCTCCGCAATTGCCTTCTCCGCCTCGCTGTTCAGCCTTGCCGTCCTTTCCTGATAACCGGTATTGTTCTTGTCGAGAGCGGCAATATCCTTCTCCAGCTTCTGCCTGATCTGTGCTATCTCCTCATCGCCCCGGATCTTTGACCATTTAATCTCCTTTTTGTTCCATCTCGTGCCGCCGCTGACCCGGACGCCCTTGTAATAGACAGCGCCGGAAGTGATATCATAAAGGCGTATGATGCTGCGCCCGGTGGTAGTCTTGCCGCAGCCGCTCTCCCCCACGATGCCAAGGCACTCTCCCTCTTTGATGTCAAAGGAGACATTGGAGACTGCCTTTAACTTCTGGCGGTTCGGCCCCTTGCCAAAGAAAAAGAACTGTTTCAGATGCCTGACGGAAAGGATGACTCCCTCTTTCCGAAGCTCCGGCTTCTGTTTCACCTTCGGATTTATATTGTAATGGCTGTTGAATTCAGCCTCGCTGATCTTTCCTGCGCTATGGTTATTTGTCTCACTCATCGCCTTTGTCCTCCTCAAGTGAAATTCGTATCCTCTCACTCACGATCTTCGGCATTTCAACCTTGGGTGCGTGGGGATCCAAAAGCCATGTAGCAGCATA
The DNA here is from genome assembly GCA_948470905.1 of uncultured Lachnospiraceae bacterium. Lineage (GTDB taxonomy): Bacteria > Bacillota > Clostridia > Lachnospirales > Lachnospiraceae > Acetatifactor. The sequence continues at coordinate 19,893 of CAOKQK010000010.1, forward strand.
GTGGGTATCGCTGATCTTGAACATCGGCGGTTCTTCCCTGTAATCAATATTCATCGCATACCTGCTGCGCGCGGCAAAGGCATCTCCCTTGGGCGGATAGATCATGTTGGGCGGAGTGCCCGGGATGGCTTCCAGCTTCTCCTTGCTGTCCACATCAGGGATACTGGAGAGCAGCGCCCAGGTATATGGGTGCTTGGGATCGTAGAAAATTTCCTCCGCTGTGCCATACTCAACAATCTTGCCGGCATACATGACCGCAACCCTGTCCGCCATATTTGCCACAACGCCAAGGTCATGGGTGATAAAGATACAGGAGAGGTTCCTCTCCGCCTTGATCCGGTTGATCAGCTCAAGGATCTGTGCCTGGATCGTAACATCCAGAGCCGTGGTGGGCTCATCGCAGATCAGGATCTCCGGGGATGCCGTCAGTGCAATGGCAATGACGATACGCTGTCTCATACCTCCCGAAAACTCAAAAGGGAACTGCTTGAAACGTCTCTCCGGCTCCGGTATTCCCACCTCGCGCATGATCTCAAGCGCCCGCTTCTTTGCCTCTGCCTTGGTGATCTTGAGCTTGTTGGTAAATGCCAGCTTCTCCTCTTCAATCTCCTGGCTGATCTTTTTCTTCTGCTCTCCTGACGCAGCCGCAAGCTTCTTCTCAAGCTCCGCCAGCTTCGCCTTATACTCGGCTGTCACCTTCTCCTTATATTCCTTTACCTGCTGTTTCGCTTTCTGCTCTGTCTGCTCCAGCACAGCCTTCAGTTCTTTTGCCCTCTGGGCATATTTCTCCCGGGTTTTCTTCTCAAATTCCTTAAAGGCAAGCTTCTTTTCCTTAATGGCATTTCTGTCAGCAGCCCTTTCCTGGGCACTGGCATTTTCCTTGGCCTTCACCTCGGCAATATACGCCTCCAGCTTCTTTCTCTCGTTGGTGATCTCGATATTCATCTTAGCCAGCGTATTCTTGTACCGTATGAGATCATCGCTGATCAGGTCACTGTACATGATCTTAAGCTTGTCGGAATTGATCAGCATGGCCTCTGTGATCTGCTTGCCGATGCGGACTATGGGGTTTAGGGAGGAAAGCGGATCCTGGAAGATCATGCCGATCTTATGCCCCCGGATCTTATAAAATTCATCCTCTGAAACCTCCAGGAGGTTCTCCCCGCGGTACATGATATTTCCGCTCTCGATAATGGCGTTATTGGCAAGTATCCCCATGATCGCCTTTGATGTAACCGACTTTCCGGAGCCCGACTCCCCAACGATACAGAGAGTCTCCCCGCGGTTTAAGTCAAAGGAGATGTCACGGACCGCATGCAGGATACCGTTGTCTGTCTTAAAATTGATCGCTAGATTATTTACTGATAAAACCTTATCCTGTGGCATTTATTCACTTCCTTTCAGAGCAGGGTTAAACGCATCCCTCAGTCCGTTTCCGAACAGGTTGAATGAGATCATCATCAGTGCCATAATGACCGCCGGGAAAATTACCAGGTTGGGATAAATTCCCAGATACGGCTGGTTATTCGACATCATAACGCCAAAGGACTGCTTTCCCTGTAGCCCAAGGTTCAGGTACGCCAGCGACGCCTCCGAAAAGATACTGCTGGGGATCATCAATACACTGGAGGTGATGATCGTCCCCATGGAGTTGGGCAGGATATGCTTAAAGATCAGCCGGATATCCGACGAACCCAGAGTCCTTGAGGCAAGCACATACTCCCGCCCCTTAAAGCGGTAGAACTGCGAACGGGTCCTGTGCGCAGTCCCGATCCACCCTGTCAGGCAAAGCGCCAGCACAAAGGTCAGGAAATTGTTGCCCAGATGCAGGATGCACAGGGTCATGATCACGATCCAGGGCACGCCTCCCAGAATCTCCGTAAAACGCTCCATCCAAATATCCACATTTCCGCCAAAATACCCGGAGACAGAACCCCAGATCAGACCGAAGGAAAAACAGAACGCCGCCGTACAAAGCCCCAGGATCAGCGATGTCCGAAGCCCTGCAAAAGAGCGCTTGAAGGTATCAAAACCGGACGAGTCTGTCCCGAACAGGAATTTCGGCATCTGGTCATAGCCCAGCTTCTTATACCCGTATCCCCTTGCGGTGATACTGGAAAGCTTCTTGGTAACGCCCATCAATGTCTGGCTCTCCACCACGTCTATGGGACAGTCATCCGTAAGCTTTACAAAAGACTCCGGACCCACCTTGTAATCGTAGGTGCAGTACCCTGCCTCGATCCAGCCGTTCAGCTCCGTGGCAGAATATGTGACCAGATCCGCATCATCATAGACCAACGCATAAGTATCAATGGTATAATCACAGTAATAGATCAGGGAGTCATGGATTCCCTTACGTCCCGTACAGGACCAGTAGGACAGAGAATTCCTGTCATTGATATTGACAAACGCCGTGGCATCCGTGAAAGAGACTGCCGCGATATCCTCCCCGTTACCCACCGTCTCATCCGCGCTTATGACAGCGCTCTCCACCAGCACATACTGGAAATTGGACGCCGCCGACCTCACTTCAAAGACGATCTGCGCCCGCAGGGAGTCGTGCCCTGCCGCCCTCAGCGCCTCGCTTATACTCACGGAAAGAGGGCTGTAATCCCGGGAAAAATCCCGGAGCATAATGACCTCATCGCCCGACTTTAAATAAACCGCATATTCACCCTGCTCCGAGCTGCTGACGCCATCCTCGTCGCCGAAGACAACATCCAGCCTGTAATTGCCCTTCACATCAAATTTCACAGCCTGAGACAGCATAAGCGTATTCTTATTTTCCACTGCCGCATCCGTGGCAACCACCACCATGCCGCCCTCGCCGTAAGGACTCGCCGAATCGATCAGCGTGGGTTCCTCGTCCACAGTGATCTTCACAATTGCAGACTTCACAGAATCCACGGAATATTTCCCAGAGATGGCAGGAATCTCATTTTCCCTGTCATATATTACCCGCTTCGTGCTCCTGGTGCCGTCCCAGAAGCCCGTTCCCGCCTCAAACAGCTTCGGCGCCAGAAAAGCCTCCGGAGTGCTCACCTGCGTGATATTATAGGGCGAGAGCATCGGCACCAATATGGTCAGGAGCACCAGGATACCCAGTATGATGCCGCCTACGACGGAAGCCTTATTCTTGCAGAACCGCCTGAGGGCATCCTTAAAAAAGGTCGTTGGCTTTGTGTCAAGCTTTTTGTCCGTGACCCTCTTGTCCTTCTGGATCAGGACAAAATCATCCTCCCGGAAAGCAATTTCTTTTCGGAATGTCTCTCTTCCATTTGTATCAGTTGTATCAGCCATTATTTCTTTGCCCCCATTCTGATCCTAGGATCGATAAAACCATAGGAAAGATCCAGCAGGATGCCTGCCAGAAGACCCAGCGTAGTAAAGATAGCCATATCCACGAACAAAAGGTCATAATCCTTGTAATTCAGCGCCAAGATAAATAATTTCCCGATTCCGGGTATCGAATAGAGCTGCTCTAAGATCATGGAGCCTCCAAGAATACCGATAAACTCCGCCAGGATGGAAGGGAAGATCGGCACCATGGCATTCTTCATCGCGTGGCGCACGATAGCCTGGCTCCTGGTAAGCCCCTTGGTGCGCGCCAACAGCAGGTAATCACTCTCCATGACCTCACACAGCTCCGCCCTCACGAAACGGCAGTAACCGCAGACAGAGCCAAACGACAGGCAGAATACAGGCACTATGTATCCTTTCACCTTCATGGCCAGAGAAGCCGAATCCGTAGGCCAGGTGGTCGGCAGCCAGCCCAGGTTATAACAGAATATCCTGAGCACAAAAGAGATCAAAACAAAGCTTGGTATTGATATAAAGACCATGACCAACGTAGATATCGTATGGTCTGTCATTGTATTCTTTTTCAAAGCTGCCCATATACCGAGCAGGATCCCGATCGGCACCGAAAAGATAACCGATATGATATTCAGCCGGATGGAATATCCGATACGCGAACCGATAATGACCGAGGCGGAGACATTCGGCTGGAACGTCTTGCTGTAGCCCCAATCCCATTTTGTGATAATATTTCCCAGCCACCTTACATACTGCAGCATGACCGGTACCTGATAATAATATTTGGCGCGCCCAAACTCCGTGGGAGTCTTATAGATGCACTCGCCAAGATCTGTCCTCTCATAGTCAAACCGATAGACATATCCCAGAGAAAGCTGCTTGTCAAAATACGCGATCTGCTGGGCATCTCCCCCAATAGGCCGCTGAAACGGAAGAAGTTTTACTAATATAAAGGTCAATGAAAGTATTATAAAGGCTGTCATCAGTGCCAGCCCAATCCTCTTTACAACATATTTTGCCATATTTCACCCCTTATCCCCAAATGGCGCTTTTGCCTCGTTGCACTTTGTGTCCGCAGAAGTTCATTCGTTTAAAATATGCCTGAAAGGCAATGCAGCCGACAAACCGGCCGCACTGCCTTCAAGCCAGATTATTCTACCACGAAATTATCTTCTACAGAATAATAATTGCCTGAAGATTCTTCGCCGTTAAGGGAATAGCTGTAATAGAAATCAAAACCTGTTATTCCGGCAGGTGTCTTGGAGGTGCCGCTTCCTGTTGCATAATCCTTTGCCAGGTCTGCAGGCACGGTAAAGGTGACATGGATCACACCGTTTCCTTTATCCTCTGCCTTAAACTCAACTTCCTTTTCCTCGTACTCCTGATCGCCGTTGCGGGCACGCTCATAGTTGCAGCATACCACCTTATCCACCGTTATCTTGGTCAGCTCCGGCAGTGTCGCCGTAAAGTCAAAGGAACCTGTGTAAGAGCCGTCATCCTGCTTCTTGATCTTCTCATAGGTATACTTCACCGGCTGATCGTTAGTGCCGTCAGTCACGATAGACTGAGAAGTGGAAGCCCGGAAGAATGCATCAAAGGAATAACGCTCTCCCTTATATACGATAGGATAAGCATCCGGATCGTTGGTGTCCGTACCCCAGCTCAGTGTAAAGCCGCCGGAAATCTTCTGGTCAGCAGACAGCACGTTCATGAAGGACAGGGGATCCAGGGTATTGCCGGAGACGGAACCCATACCTAAGTCAAACTGACCTACCATCATCTTGTTATAATATACATCTGACCAGTTGTTGCCAACCCAGAAATTAACGACGAGCTTATACTTGCCGCCGGATACGCTGGGATCATTGAAGGCATTCTCAATGTAAGCCTTGATCTCATTGTGGGAATCTTCCTCATCTGACGGATACTGCCATGCAAACTCAATGGTGATCACAGTAGGATTCTCCGCTGTGCCGGGCTTGTATGCACCCTCCGCCTCAAGCTCGGTGAGAGCCATTCTGAAATAATCACGGGCAAGCTCCAGGGAATAGCCGTAACCGTCCGTCTCCTCCAGCTGGGAAGCGACAGCTTTCTTGTGCCCCTCTGTTTCGATATAAGGTGTACCTTCCTCAGGATTGGACATATAGTTGGAGGACAGGTAATTTGCCGAAGGGATCCTTCCTCTTGCGTTCGCATAAGATACACGGTCGATGGAATAGCGCATCGCCTGTATGAAATGCGTATTGCCAAGGACAGGCTTTACCTCCCAATAATCTGCCTTAGGAGTCTTGGTCACGCTGCCATCCTCGCCGAAGAGCGTCTCCCAGTCCTCCGCATTCAGGGCATTGGCATTCAGCTTGAACACGGATGTACCTGTGGTCTGCTTCGCACGGGGATCGTTGCGGTATTCGTCCATCATAGCCTGAGGGATAGCTGCCGCATCGGTATGTCCCGCCAGGAACTCATTGAAGGCTGCCGTATTGTCCGAGGCCGCTGCAGGGAAAATTTTAAAGTGAACACCCTCAATGCTGTACTTGGTATCAGCATACACATAATTGGGGTTCTTCTTGAATACCACTTCCTGCTCCTGGTTGTATGTCTCCAGGCACCAGGGGCCAAGAACCAGGGAATTGTCCACAGGTGTCTCGGTAGCGTCATTGTTAAAGCCCAGATAGTTCTGCACTGTCACAAGATCCAGGAACTCCTGGGGAACCGGCATATGCAGGCCGCTGGAGATATAATACATTGCATAGAACTGGGAAAGAGGCTGCGTGAATTCCACCTCAAAATAACTCTTTCCGTCCTCTACGTAGGTCTTGATGCCTACCTTATCCCACAGCTCCTGGCTGAAGCCGTTGGTCGTGCCATTATAGAATTCCTTCGCACCTTTGATAGCGCCGGACTCCTGTGCTGCTGATTCAGCGCCTCTGTAGAGCTTGTTGCTCTGGTTGAGCATCATCTTGAAAGGCGTCTCATAATCCTCCAGGGCAACCTCCCTGTTGTTGAACGCAGCTCTGGAAGGGATCTTGGAGTTGGTAGAATACTTAAGCCCTTCCGCCCCGGTACGCACCTGGAATCTCCACTTGGTAGCGGTACCGTCCTTGTCGTCATCATTGAGAGCAACCGGCTTCTCCATTGCAAGCTCGGGAACCCACTCATAACCGTCCTTTGTCTCATTCATGAATGTAGTATAAAAGCTTGCCGCAATATAGCCAAAGAAATCGCTCACCTGACTGCCCTGGTCATTGTAATAATTCAGGGTTCCGGGATCGGAGGCGCTGAGACTGTGATAATATCTCTTCCACGCAGGGTTGGTCTCATATTCCAGATCCCCCGTGATAGAACCCTCTGCCAGCGTACCGAAGCCGTAGCCTACGATATAATTCTCCGTACCTGTAGTAACACGGGGATTGAACAACTGCATGACACCTGACTCAAACAGGGACACACCCGTACTGCCGGTCCTGATCCCATAGGTCTCCAGAATCCCCAGCATATCCGCTCTCTCATCATAATCCGCGCTAACAACGGAAATAAGCCCGTTCGCAACCGGGACACATGCAAGGATTGCATTGTATGCATCCTCATATGCCTTCTTTACCTCCGCCACGGTACCGGCGCCTTCGATCGCCGTCAGGCCTGCCGCCTTTGCCGCCTCAACCTTTGTCTTCTGATCCGCAGTGAGCTGATCCTGAATATCGGAAACCAGCAGCTCCAGGTCATGGCTGATATATGCCTTAAAGTCATCTGCCTCCATGTATGCGCCGTCCCAGTTTGCCGCCACATCAGGAGCCTGTGTCGCATCGGGGGGGGCGCTGGTGGGCGTATTGTCGGGCGCCGCTGTGTTTGACGAGGGAGCCGGTGTCGCTGTCGACTGGCTGTCGCCATTATTTTCCTTATCGCCGCACGCCGCCATGGAAACTACCATCGCAGATGCAAGCAGTAAGGCTAGTGCTTTCTTTTTCATAGCTTGTTCTCCTCTCTGCATATCAAATATGCATACCTCACAGACAGACTGTATCCCTGACACTGCGTGATATCCTGTCCTGCCGGTTTTATCCAAACATACATGTATACAGTCCAGATTCACGTTCACTTTAAAATATGTAACAAAAAATTGCCTTGAACTACCCTGTTCCATGAACACCTTTGTTCAGAAAACACCCTTGTTCAACGCAGTTCTGCCATATCCTGTCACAAATACAATTTATCTGCTACATATATAACGCATATTATTATACATACATCATATTACTTTGTCAAGCCCCGATCAAAAATCCGTACACAAACCTGTGTGTAATATATGGATGTCGGGGTAGCTCCTGATCTCTCTATTCCCGCAGGCAATGAGCCGCAGGGCCACAATGTCCTAAAGGACATGCCTAAGCGTCCCCTGGGCGCATTGCGCTCTGCGGCATTGCAGGCTTACCCCGTTGCTTACAGCGTGGTTTTTAATTTTATTTTATATGAAACGCCAGCAGCCCCGGGTATTCCGCCGCTCCTGCCAGCTCCTCCTCTATCCGAAGCAGCCTGTTGTACTTCGCCACTCTGTCACTCCTGCAGGGAGCGCCTGTCTTGATCTGGGCCGTATTCCATGCCACCGCCAGGTCCGCGATGGTGGTGTCCTCCGTCTCGCCGGAACGGTGGGACATCACGGCGGTATAGCCGTTCTTGTGGGCCAGCTCCACCGCCTCAAAAGCTTCCGTTAATGTGCCGATCTGATTGACCTTTACAAGGATGGAATTTGCCGTCCCCAGCTTGATACCCGCGGCGAGGCGCTTCTTGTTAGTGACAAACAGATCATCCCCCACCAGCTGCACCTTTTCTCCAAGCCTCTGCGTCAGCTTCTGCCAGCCGTCCCAGTCGTCCTCGGCAAGTGCGTCCTCTATGGAAATAATGGGAAAGTTTCCGCTTAAGCTTTCAAAGTAAGAGATCATCTCGTCCGTGCTCCTGACTACCTCCTCTCCTTTCAGGCTGCTCTCACCGGGAAAGTGGTACATGCCTGTCTTTTCGTTATACAGCTCGCTGGAGGCGGCGTCCATGGCGATCCACACGTCCTCCCCCGGCCTGTATCCCGCCGCCTTGATGGCGTCCACCAGAAAGGTGAGCACACTCTCTGCGTCCGGCAGGTCCGGCGCGAAACCTCCCTCGTCCCCCACCCCTGTGGAGAGCCCCTTTTGCTGCAGGAGCTTCTTTAAATTATGGTAGACTTCCGCGCAGATGCGCAGCGCCTCCTGAAAACTGTCCGCACAGACGGGCATGATCATGAACTCCTGGAAGTCTACCGTATTGGCCGCGTGTTTGCCGCCGTTTAAGATATTCATCATGGGCACGGGCAGCAGATGCGCACCGCTGCCGCCCACATAACGGTACAGCGGGATATTCAGCGCCGCCGCAGATGCCTTTGCGCAGGCAAGGGACACGGAAAGCATGGCGTTGGCTCCCAGGTTCTCCTTATTTTCCGTGCCGTCCAGCTCGATCATATCCCTGTCGATCCGGATCTGTTCAAGAGCATTCCTCCCTTTGAGCATGGGTGCGATCTTATCGTTGACGTTTCTCACAGCGTGCTGCACGCCAAGCCCGAAATAGCGCGTCTCCCCGTCCCGAAGCTCCACCGCCTCAAAGCGTCCTGTGCTGGCCCCGGAAGGAACCGCCGCCGTCCCCGTGACCATCCGGCCGTCCGCACGGTTTTCTACAGTCACATCTGTCTCTACAGTGGGATTGCCCCTGGAGTCCAGGATCTCCCTTGCATGAATGGATTTAATTTCCAGATAGGTTGTCATTGCTGCTGCCTCCTTGTGGATGTTTTTTTACTTTTTAGTGATTATCAGTATTTCCAGAGGAAGAAGTTCTATGCAGCGGGAAGGCTGTGTCCATGGGGCTTTTTTACAGCCGTCCACCTGCCCGCAACCGCCGATTGACAAATTGAATGGTGCCGGGTGGTTGCGCGCAACCTGTAAAATTGATAAACTGAACCCATCAGCAGTCGAAAGAACCGCCACCCGTCAGGGCAAGCTAAAACGGTTGGAACATAGTCCAGAAGCAACATAGTCCAGAATATGTTATGATTTCCGGATCATTTCCGGATCACTGCTGCGAAAAACATAAACCTCACAAAAAATCACATTTAAAGAAAGGAAAGAAAATTATGATCTTTGCAGACAAATTAATCCAGCTTCGCAAGAAAAGCGGCTGGTCTCAGGAGGAACTGGCAGAACAACTGGGCGTCACAAGACAGTCCGTCTCAAAATGGGAGGGCGCCCAGGCCGTACCCGACCTGGAAAAACTCCTTCGTCTCTCCGAGCTTTTTGGAGTCAGCATGGACTACCTGTTAAAGGACAACATCGAAACGGCAGAAAATATGGCTCCAGTAGAAGAAACGTCCTCCACAAGGCGGGTATCCATGGAGGAGGCATCCTCCTTCCTGCGCATCCGGGAGGCGGCGGCAAGACCTGTCGCCTATGCCACCCTGCTGTGCATCCTGTCACCGATCTGCCTCCTGATTTTGGGCGCCGCATGCGAGATACCCGCCTATGGCCTCGCCGAAAATGTAGCCGCCGGAATCGGGATGGTGGTATTGCTTGTGATCGTGGCTGCCGCCGTGGGCATCTTCATTTCTGTCGGCATGAAAAGCGCTCCCTTTGAATACCTGGAAAAAGAAATATTCGAGACAGAATACGGTGTCAGCGGTATGGTAAAGGAACGCCGGGAAAAATTCAAAAATAACTATGTCAGAAACAACATCATCGGCGCCTGCCTGTGTGTCCTGTCCATGATACCGCTGTTTGCCGGAGCCGCGATCAACGACAGGGACGACCTGTTCCTGGTCTTCATGCTCTGCCTCACTCTGATACTGGCGGGCATAGGCGTAGTCTTCCTTGTCAAGGTCGGCGTCATCCAGGCAAGCTTTGAAAAGCTTCTCCAGGAGGGCGATTACACCAGGCGCAACAAAAAGAACAGCCCCATCCTGGCCACGGTGACAGCCGTCTACTGGCTGATCGTCACCGCCGCCTTTCTGGTGTATGTCTTCCTGGCAAAGGAAATTTTCTTTAAATCAGACAGCCATGGCATCTATAACTACAGCTGGATCCTGTGGGCAGTTGCCGGCGTGCTGTACCCTGCCGTTGTGGTCGTGACCAAGGCTCTTATCAACCGGAAAGCGGAAGCTTGACAATCGGCCTTCGGCTACCGCTTCCCGGCACAGGGTTCCCCGGTTTCCGATTGCTGATCTTCGGTTTTCGGCACAGGGCTTCCCGGCATTCTCTGTTAAGGCGTCAGCCGGTTGATGTCCCTGGGGAACAGGCTTGCCTGCCGGACGTTCTCAAATCCGAGAAGCCTGGCGGTAAGCCGCTCCAACCCCAGCCCCAGGCCTCCATGGGGCGGCATGCCGCATTTGTGGATCATCAGGTAGCTCTCAAAGTCCTCCACATCCATGCCAAGCCGCTCCATCTTCTCCACCTGCATTTTATGATCATGAATACGCTGACCGCCGGTGGTAATCTCAAGCCCCCTGAAGATCAGGTCAAAACTCAGGGTTTCTCCCGGATTCTCCGGATCCTCCATCACATAAAAGGGACGCTTGGCGGCAGGGTAATGGGTGACAAACACAAACTCCGACCCTGTCTTCTCCATAATGATGCGGGACAAAATCCTCTCCTCCTCCGGCTCAAAGTCATGACTGTCCCTTGTGAAAGCAGGCGCGCCGCCCGCTTGGTCTGCCCCTGCAGGCCGGCCTGGTTTTTTACCCGCCGCCGAAGCATTTGCCTCTGTCAAGCCGGTTCTTTCTGCAAATACTTTTTCCGCCACAAGGGATTTCGCCTTGGAAAATTTTATCCTGGGTATTTCCCCAACCTCCGGCAGCGCGACCTCCAGCAGCTGTAATTCTTCCCCGTATTCCTCCCTCAGCATCGCAAACGCCGAACGGAGCATCCCTGTCTCCATGTCCATCAGCTCCTCAAAGCCCTCTATATAACCCATTTCAAAATCTACTCCCGTGTACTCATTCAGGTGTCTTGCCGTATCGTGCTTCTCCGCCCGGAACACCGGGCCCACCTCATACACCCTCTCAAATACCCCCACCATCATCTGCTTATAAAACTGCGGGCTCTGGGCAAGATAAGCCTCCCTGCCGAAATAATCCAGCTTAAAAATATTGGCGCCGCCCTCCGCTCCTTCCCTGACAATCTTGGGCGTATGGACCTCCGTGAAATGCTCCGACTCCAAAAACCTCCTGATCCCCCTCAGCAGCCCCTCCTGCAGTTTGAACACCGCCCGCTCCCTCTGGTTTCTCAGGGTCAGCGGGCGGTAGTCCAGCCTGTTCTCCAGGGATGCCTCTACCTTTTTGCGGTTCATCACAATGGGCATCTGCGCGGTCGGCCTGGAAAGCACCTCAATCCCTGTAATATGAAGCTCCGCCCCTGATTTAGCCCTTGGCTCCTCCATGACCCTGGCAGATATTTTAATGCATGCCTCCTCTAACAGCTGATCCGCCAGCTCCCTTTCTTCGCACACACATTGGAAAATATGCCTCCCCGTCCTTAAGAGCACAAAACAGAAGCCGCTCATTTTCCTGATGTTGTAAACGCTGCCTTTGAGCGTCACCGTCCTGCCCACACAGCTTTTTAAGTCCTCCGGCGCTGTCATGCTGATATCGCATGGCACTGCGCCACTGTGATTATCACGTTGTCCTGCGTTACCATGATTATCACATTGCCCTTCGCCGCCATAATTATCACATTGCCCTGTACTGCCATAATTTTGTCTGTCCATATCATTCTCCATTCCGCCGTCCCTGCAGGAACGGCATACACAATAGGATCAAAATATGATTCTATTATTATCCAGTTCTATCATAGAATCCAAGACAGAATCCTATGATCAAGCTTCTATAGTCAACATCCCCGCTGCAGGCAGCGGGGCATAACGCTCTGTGGCGCATTCCGTTCGCTGTGCCGCAGGATTGACACTCCGCATCAAACCGCAGTAAATTTATCCATCAGGGCATCGTCTTTATGCCACATATTATCACCTTCTTTCACAGTGCCAGCCAGGAACTGTTCAATACGCCCCGGACACAAACCCTCGCGGGTCCCCATGCCGCGCCAGCAGCAACCTTCCAGCAGGTCTGTACATCAAAAAAACCATCAACCGTATCCCTACAGTTCATGGTTTCTTCCTCACATCTCAGAATTGGCACCCGGAATTTCCTGCGCCCACAATCCCACAACAGACGGCGGGAGGCCGGCCTGCACATCTTTCGGCATGGCGCCACACACGGGTACATCCAGAAACCACGACAGCAGAACCGCGCCTGCAGCCGTGGCAATACCGGCTACAAGCGCTCCCTATCGTCGTCCCTGTGAAGCGTTGCCTTCATCATGAAAAACATATTTTGCCTCTTCCTTGTGATTTATATTAATCAAAAACCCCGCGGCATTCGTCAAGGTCCCAGAGAAGTAAACTTCTCGAACTTTGACTCATTGCCCGCGGGAATAAATTATATCATGACGCTTCGCCCCAGCCCCGCCGCAAAAAGGCTGGGGCTGAAACCACCGTCCATGGTATTTCGTAAGAGTTCCGTGACCTGCCCAAACCGTTACATTACTTCCTCACCAGCAGCGATTTTCCCGTCATCTCCGCCGGCTGCTGCATCCCCATGATCTGGATCAGAGTGGGCACAATGTCCGCCAGGCAGCCATTCTCCCTGAGAGTGTAAGACTCGTCATAATTTACAAGGATGAACGGCACCTGGTTGGTGGTGTGTGCAGTAAAGGGCTCCCCTGTCCCATAGTCCACCAGCATCTCCGCATTGCCGTGGTCAGCGCAGATGAACATCACGCCGTCCACATCCTTTATTGCCTCCACAGCCTTGCCAACGCACTCGTCCACCGCCTCACATGCCTTAATTGCGGCATCCAGCACGCCGGTATGCCCTACCATGTCAGGATTGGCAAAGTTGATAATGATCACGTCATATTTGCCGGAGCGGATGGCGCCGCAGAGCTTGTCGCAGACCTGGTATGCGCTCATCTCCGGTTTTAAATCATAAGTCGCAACCTCCTTGGGCGAATTTACCAGCACCCTGTCCTCACCGGGATTGGGCTCCTCCACCCCTCCGTTAAAGAAGAATGTCACATGGGCATATTTCTCCGTCTCCGCAATGCGGGCCTGTTTCAGGTTATTTGCCGCCAGCCACTGCCCGAAAGTATTGTCCACGGACTGCTTCTCAAAAGCCACCTCCTTATTGGGGATGGTGGGATCATAGTCAGAAAAGCACACAAAGGTGACGTCCTTTCTTGCCCCTCTGTCAAATCCCTTGAAATCGTCGTCACAAAACGCCCGTGTGATCTCCCTTGCGCGGTCGGGACGGAAGTTAAAGAAAATGACGGAATCCTTATCCCGCACCAGGGCCACAGGCTGTCCGCCCTCCACTGCCAGGGTAGGCTTTACGAACTCATCCGTCTCCTCCCTGTCGTAGGACTCCTGGATTGCACAGATGCCGCAGGCTGCCGTAAGCCCTTCCCCTTTGGTCATGGCGTCATAGGCAAGCTTCACCCTGTCCCAGTTGTTGTCCCTGTCCATCACGTAATAACGCCCCATGACGGAAGCGATCTTCCCCACGCCGATCTTCTCCATCTGGGCATTCAGCGCCTGGGCGTATTCTTTTCCGCTGGCAGGAGGCGTATCGCGCCCGTCCAGGAAGCAGTGTACGTAAACCTTTTCCAGGCCATTTCTCTTTGCCAGCTCCAGAAGGCCGTAAAGATGGGTATTGTGGCTGTGGACGCCTCCGTCGGACAAGAGTCCCATCAGATGCAGGGCGCTGCCGTTTTTCCTGCAGTTCTCCACCGCCGCAAGGAGCGCGGGATTCTCAAAAAAAGTCCCGTCCTGGATCTCCTTGGTGATCCTGGTCAGCTCCTGATACACGATGCGCCCTGCGCCCATGTTCAGGTGCCCCACCTCCGAGTTGCCCATCTGCCCTTCAGGCAGCCCTACCGCCATCCCGCTGGCATTACCCCTGACAAAAGGGCACTCCTTCATCAGCCTGTCCATCACCGGCGTCTTCGCCAGCGCAACCGCGTTGCCCTCGGTCTTCTCATTGAGGCCGTAACCGTCCAAGATCATCAAAACTGCAGGTTTCTTGCTCATTTCATACCTCCTGGTAATCTGTATTCTTTCATCAATATTACATTACTTTTTTACGATATATGTTTTTCTGTTTCAACATTATACTCTTAAACAGCCTGCTGCGCAAGAGTTAAGTTCTTATTTCTTCCCTGCTGCAGGCATAGGTAACACAGTTCTCACAAAATCGCACATAGACGCGATTTTGCGAGACTTGCAGGCGCCAAAATGAGTTGAAGACTCATTTTGTGTGCATCAGCATAACAGTTCAGCGATCTGTCTGAACTGCTACAACGCAACAGCTCAAAATTACCAAAAACCTGAAAAATACTTGACTTGCCACTATGGCAATGATACTATTAACAAACTAATGCATGTTTAGAAGCTGGTCCCTGCGCACAGATTCTTTCAGCAGCAAACAGTAATGTCTCAAAATCATGTAAATTCCGGCAAACTGTTCATAACCTTGCGGTTGGCACAAAACCAATGTGAATCATGCAGCCGCATTCAGCCATCAGCAGGGTATTGGTTTATGGGCAGAGCCCAAATGGGAGCGCTACATAATGATCACTTTGCTTTCCAGGATATTTATCAAAAACGCCTCCGATGTACAACAGCCCTCCGTGCGGCAGGCATATGGGGTTCTCTGCGGCGCCGTGGGTATTTTTCTCAATATCTGCCTCTTTACGGGAAAATTCATAGCAGGCAGCCTCAGCAACTCCATCGCCATTACCGCGGACGCTTTCAACAACCTTTCAGACGCGGGTTCTTCCATCATCACCCTGATCGGTTTCCGCATGGCCGGGCAAAAGCCCGATCCCGACCATCCCTTTGGGCATGGCCGCATTGAGTATATCTCCGGGCTGATCGTCTCCATGCTGATATGCCTGATGGGGCTGGAGCTCTTAAAAAGCTCCTTCACAAAGATCCTGCACCCGGAGGAATTTACCTTTTCCCCCGTGATCCTTGTGATACTTGTTTCCTCCATACTTGTAAAATGCTACATGTATCTGTACAACAGGCGGATCGGCAGGAAAATAAATTCCGCCGCCATGTCAGCCACAGCCATGGACTCCCTGAGCGACTCCATTGCAACCGCCATCGTCCTCATCTCCACCCTGACGGCACACTTCACAGAGCTTGCCATCGACGGCTGGTGCGGCCTGGCCGTTGGGCTGTTCATCTGCTATGCCGGGTACAGTGCCGCAAAGGATACCATCAGCCCCCTCCTGGGGCAGGCGCCGGACAAGGAGTTCGTACAACAGGTAAACGACATCGTAATGGCGCACGAAGGGGTCCTGGGCATCCACGACCTGATCGTCCACAATTACGGGCCCGGCAGGGTTTTGATCTCCCTTCACGCGGAGGTGCCCGCGGACGGCGATATCCTGACGCTGCACGACATGATCGACACCATCGAGCACGAGCTGCGCAGCACATTAAACTGCCACGCTGTCATCCATATGGACCCCATCCTGGTAAACGATGAGGAGACAGAGTCCCTGAAAAAAATGACAAAAGACCTTCTCGCGGAGATCAGCGATGCACTCACCATGCACGATTTCCGCATTGTCACTGGTCCCACCCACACCAACCTGATCTTTGATATCGTAGTGCCCTATGACTTCGCCCTGTCGGACGAAGATCTGGTACAGCTGATCAATGATAAAATACATGCCGGCAACCCCCAGTATTTCGCAGTGATCGACGTTGACAAGCAGATGATATAATACCCCATCTATCATTATACCTTGTACGCTTCTGTGTACAAAAAAAGAGCATCCCTCCTCTTTCTGAATCGGGAATGCTCTTTTTTATTACCCCTGAAATCAGCTGTTCTCATCTACATAAAGCTGAACTCTGTTCTGGATGACATCCGCCACCTCTTTAGCGTTCTTCTGGCCTGAGAAAAATGCCCCCATCTCCTCATTGATGATATTCATGATATCATTGTCCATGTATGGATGCTTGGTGATGGACTCTATCATTGCAACGGCGGTATCTACCTGCTCCTGGCTCATGGGCGGTATGGGGACTGCTTCCCCATTTATCCACATATGGTCCTCATATTCCACCTTTTCCCCATTTGAATTAATCCAATAAGGCTTCTGTGTCGCCTCCTGTGCCTTCTCCACAAAATATTTTTTCTGGACAGGCATGCCATAGCTTATATTTGACTGATATTCGTCGGCGAGATAATATTTCAGGAAATCCCAGGCAACATCTTTATGTGCAGACTTTGCCGATATTGCATAGCACTCAGCTGCCTCCACATAAGCTCCCTGGCCGCTCTCCGTAGGGAACCCTATATAGCTCACAGGTTCTCCAAAGGAACCGTTTACGATAGAGTTCAGATTGCCGATCGAACTAACATATGTCTGACAGAGGACAGTCCTGTTGTCCCTGTACTGGGATTCATAATTCGTCCAATAGTCCTCTCCGAAATAATCCTCTCCCAGCTCCTCCGGCAGTGTCTTGGCATATTCCATCAGCGCCATAAAGCCCTCTGTGTTAAAGTTGCACTTTCCCGTCTCCACGTCAACGAAATCACTTCCACAGAACTGCATTGCGAAATTAAAGAACGAACTCCTGGTCAGCTCTGAAATCAGGTTCGTGCCCTCGGGAAGCGATGCCATCACTTCCTGCATTTCCTTCATGGTCCAGGTATTCCGGTCGCCCACAACGGCAGTCTTGCCTATCATGGTCCTGGCGCGGAAGGCGGGGATCACATAATATAGTTTATCCTTCATGGTATATGCGTCAAACACATTAGTCATAAAATCAATCTGCGACAATTCCTCATCCTTTTCGATCAGCTCCCCGATGTCTGCCAGAAGCCTTTTTGCCGCATAATTGTCTGCCGTAAGGCCCGATGTGTTCAGGATATCGGGCATATTGCCGGAAATAATGTCATTGTTGAGCTGTTTAACGCCCCCTTGATTGTCCTCATAGCTGTTATATTCCTGATAGGTCTTTACGACAATCCGGTACTCCTCGCTGCTTCTGTTGAACTCCACAACTCTCTGCCTCATTTCGCTGTCAATCCACATCCCTGCAAATGTCAGCACCGACTTGTCCTTGATATCCTCCGGCTTCACATAGGTGAAAATACCTGCATGGGTGCTGTTGTCATAGGCTTCCAAAAATATGCCCATGAATCTGTTTTCGTCCAGCTCCACCACCCTGTCAAAGCCATAAATATTCATGTCAGAGTTGATAAAATCCATCTTCATGGTGCCTTCGGTGTCGCCGCCGTTTAAGGAATAAAGTCCTGTGGATGTACTGTAGATCAGATCTGAGCTTAGCCCTGCGGTCAGGCAGCTATAGCCCATCCAGCTAAAACTGGCGGGCAGCTGCTTCTCCACACCCAGCGTACCGGTATTCATATCATAATCCGCAATATATAGCTTCTGCCATTCGTTCTCGTCGCGGTATAATACCCAGAATTTGCCATCCTGCCTGCTGATAATACTGTCCAGGTTATTAAAGACCTTCTCCAGGTTCTCCGGCAGCTTCGTTTTCCCCGAAGCTTTTCCCTGAGCGTCCAGAATCATTTGATAAGCACTATCCCCAGAGATCAGCAGGTTGACATTCCCCTCCGTGTCAACGGTATAATTGGATATATAGCAGTATTCCTCCTCTGTCTCCAGACCTTCCAGCTCTGTCTCCCGCTGGAAACTTCCGTCAGCATTCCACATACACAGGTACTGTGTGCGGGTATATATACTGTTTTCCGGGTTCTCGTAATCGTCATAAGAGTAAATATGTCTCTTGACGCCATAGATATTGCCGTCTGCACCAATCTTGAACATATTGTAGCTGCTGTTCTCCCAGACGTTGTTATTTACAGGCTCATCCGCAGAGACATCCACACCCGAATCCGTACCTGTGCCGGATTCCGTATCCGGGTCTGTCTCTGTATCCGTCACTTCGTCCGCATCATCCGTGGAAGGCGTTGTCTCCATCGTCGCCGGACGCGACCGAAGCATCACCCCAGGTACCGGCATCGTGCTGATACCGCCGTTGGAAATACCCGTAGACCCATTATTGTCTACAGGGATCTGCAGCGTCACTGACTTCGCCTCGCTGCCGTCCTCCTTCATGGAAACAAGCCTGATATCCGCATCTCTGTTCCCTTCAAAATCCCCTTTATCATTCCAGTGATACACCTGCACCAGCATGTATATGGTGTCCTCCTTCCGGACACTCTCCATAATGCTGATATCCTGTCCAAGATCAGGGAGCTTGATCTCCTGATATTTGTACACATGCTCCTTTGCAAGCCCGGAATTTACTTCCTTTTTCTTGCCGCAGCCGGGCAGTGACACCGCCATTGCCATGGCAAGCCCAACACACACAAACTTTTTCAACCATCCTTTTTTCATAAAGTCCTCCTTTTTCCTACCTCTGTCACCATTCTGCCAGATTATTTCATCTTGTTCTTCTTCCTTTCTTTTTCTGCCTGTTTGAGCTCCTGCCTGATTTCCTTCTTCCGTCTTTTTTCTGCCCTTTTTATCGCCTTATCCAGCTTCCGATCTCTTTTGGCAGCTGTCTCATCCATTTCCCTGGCTGCCCCATTGCCTTTCTCCCGGTTCCTGCCCTGTTTCTTTCTCTGCTTCCGCTCCTTCCTGCCCAGCCTTCCCGCACGCAGCTTTTCCACCAGCCGCTCCGCCTTGTCCTTGACCTTCAGGTAGACATCCCTGATGGTCCAGCCCTTATGCCGCCACCAGATCCCAAAAAGCACCAGCGCAAGCCCCACAGGATATAGGAGAAACAGCAGTTCAAACACCGTCACCACCAGGAGAATGTCGCCATATCCCCTGGCAATGTTTTCCCAATAGGGATAGACGATCGCCCTGCTGTTCATGGAACGCGTACCAAAGGTCCCGATCGACTTTATCCTGTTGACAAAGGAAAATCTGGAAGTGTTTTCAATCACCTCCGTCTGTTTCTCGTCAGAACCCAGATTTTTCTTTATATAATCATACGCAAAGCTGCTGACAGGATTGGGCATTACAATCTCATAATGATTGATGGCATTGCACTTGCCCAGAGATTTCAAGGTCTTATAGGAGACATACGCCACAGTGCCATTCAGCCCTGCCGCCTCCGCAAGCCGCCCGTCCGGACGCTCCACCACCCCTGTCACGATATAGGGATAGCCTCCGATGAACACAGTCATCCCCGCCACATTATTGGAACCAAAAAGCTGCCAGGCGGCATCCCTGTCGATCACGCAGTAATTATTTTCCGTGTCGCTACCCGAAAAATAGGAACCCGACACCAAAGTCAGGGGATGGAGCAGGAAAAAATCCCCTCCAAACCCGATGGCATTCACATTTTTCAGATTTGTCCTGTCTGACGAGATCGATATGGTGCCGTCCGCGCTGTACGTATCTGCCCAGAGCCTGGCTCCTGAATCTTCCTCCGGCATGGAGACGCCCGCATCCTCCAGAGCCCTGTCGATGCCATGCTCAAAACCAATGATCCTGTCTTCTGTAATACCTGCATCCGCCGAGAAAAAACAGCTTATCTGGGAAGCATCCCCTTCACTGCTCCACCTTTCGGCGGCATTTTGTTCCGGCAGGCTGCGCTCCATATGCCCTGCCACAAACAGCAGGATTAAAAATATCAGAAAAGATATCCCTCCGCTTATGCCCAGTACTATTTTCTTCATCGCTACACTCCGTTCCTGAGACTATTCTGATCAATCCGGAAGCCTGACCAGATTGCCCGCCTCTACCGGCTTCGTTGAGGTAGTAATGACAAACTCATACCCCCCAAGCGCCCCGCTGACCGCCGACTGCGTCTCATCACTTGCAATAACCTGTACATCTACACGGCTCGCCGTATAGCGGGTTCCCAGAGGGCTGCCCTTGGATACCACGATCAGGATAAACTTTCCGTTGTTGTCCTCACGAATGGCGCTGTTCGGAACAATAAAGTTGTAGTTAGAGCTTTTCTGCCCTATGGTAAAACTTAAACTCTGACCTGCCACCACGGAACCCGTCACATTGAAGGTCAGGAGCTTGTTCTGCCCGCGGCTGTCAGGATCGGGCTGTATGCTCGCCAGCGTCACAGTCACATCGTCATATCTCCATGCATTAACCAGGCTCCCCACATCACCTACGGAAAGCTTCTTTGCCACCTCATTGGTAGCGGAATATTTCAGAGTAAAGCCCTGGCCCTCGCGCTGCATGACCACCACAGGCGTCGTGGTTGAAGTCTCATTTCCCGCTGTCACGTTGACGGCTGTGACTGTCCCCGAGATGGGCGCCGTTATCGTTGTCCCTCCCGCCTTCTCCGTCAGCTCATCCACCAGCTTCTGCGCATCCTTGATCGCGTCAAGGTATTTCTGGAGACCCGTCACGTTTCCCGCCCTGTTGACCAGCTCCGTCAGGGCCTCCTTCTTTTCCTCCAGTTCCCTGCTCCTTGCATCCAGCTGCTCTTTTTTTGCATCCAGCTGCTTCTGCATTGACTCTGTATCCCCCTTGGCAGCTTCCTCCAGCTGGGACAGCTGCTTCTGGATATTGTACTTATTCATTTCCAGCTGGGTGATTTCACCCTTCAGGCTTAAAATCTGGTTGCTTCTATCATCATCAACTTTTTTTAAACTGATATATTCCTTCTCCGCCTCTTCAAAAATCGGCTCCCAGTAATCATAGCTGTTTTCGGCCTCATCAAAAGCATCCTCGGCTTCCCTCAGCTCATCCTCCAGCTTCTTCTTCTCCGCCGCGTCTGTCCCGGTATACTGATTCAGTCTGTCCCTTGCGGCTTCCATCCTGCTCCTGGTGCTGTTCAATTCACTTTTTGCCGTATTCAGCTCCCTCTCCGCAGAATCTCTCTCGTCTTTCGCCTCACTCAGCTCCTTGGAGGCATTGGTGCTGATGTTTTGTATATAGTCTATGGTCTGCTGGCGGTCATTGATCTGTGTCTCCACAGTCTCCAACTGCGTCCTCAGCGGCTCTGTCACAGTCCCCTCAAATTGTTCCGTCGCCTTCAGCGCCGCTTCTCCGTCCTTTACCGCAGTCTCCGCAGCCTTCACCGCCTTTTCTGCAGCCTCCACCGCGCTCTGTGCCCTGGAGATCTGGTCCCTGTATTTTTCCGACGTGACGCCCTGGTTTGCGTCAGAAATGTCGGAAGATGTATATTTATCGCTCAGGATCGCACTGTCATACTCAGCCTGCGCCGCCTTCAGCGCCTTCTTTGCCTCGTCCAGTTCCTTGCTGTCCCTGTCCTCCAGATAGACCAGCACATCACCCTTCTGGACCTCCATTCCGGTGCGGACCGCAACGCTTGCCACCTTTCTGCTCTCCGTGACCTTCACCTCATAGGGGTCAACACTCTCAACCGTTCCCGTGATATTGGCTTTTGCAGTGATCGTACCCGACTGCACATACTGCGTCGCCACTTCCGGCAGTGACCAGTTCTGGATGGTACTGGAGAAAAATGTCAGCACCAGCATCACTGACAAAAACACGATTGCCGCCGTCTTGACCCATTCTCTCTTTTTTCTTCCACTCTCGTTCATTGCTTTTCACTCCTCAAATTAATTTATAGCTGCGGGGTATTTGATCATGTGACACATTCAGCCCTTGATCCCGCCCTGGTAGGTGATCCCGTCCACCAGATATTCTTCCCCATACAGGAATATCAACAGGCTGGGGACCATGTAAATAGTTGCCACTGCAAACGCAAGCCCAATCTCGCCGGAATTGATCTTGCTTAAGAATACTGACAGGGGATGCTTCTCCGCGTCAGTCAGCAGGATCAGCGGCTGCTCCACCATGTTCCAGTAGTCGATAAACACCAGGATTGCCGCGGAGCAGATTGCTCCTTTGCACAGCGGCATGCATATTTTTCTAAAAATCTTCCACTCCCCGGCGCCGTCTATCTGCGCCGCCTCGATGACCGACTCCGGAATCCTCCTCATAAACTTTGTCAGAAGGAATACCGCAAAGGGAGAGAAGATTCCCGGCAGCCATATGGCCCAGTTGGTATTGAGCATGTTCAGCCAGTCGCTCACCAGGTAGTTCGGCACCAGCGTGACCTGATAAGGCATCAGCATCAATATAATGTATACAAAGAAAATAAGCTCCCTGATCCTGCCGCGATATCTGGCAAAGCCATAGGAGGCCAGGCTTGCCACGATCAGCTGGAATATCACGATCGGCCCTACCAGGATAACCGAATTCCAGAATTTCAGCAGATAGTCAGGGCTCTTGAACAGCACCGTGATATACTGGCTGAAAGATACCATGTCAGGAATAAATTTCAGGTTCACCTTCTCAGATATGTAAACCTTTCCTCCGTTGGCATCCACGGCAAAAACCGTACCGTAATTTGAGGAAATCTCCGATGCCGACATAAAGGAGTTGGTAATGGTCAGCACAATGGGCATCAGGAACAAAAGCGCAAATGCCGCCGCGACCATGGTGGCAAGTGCAATCTTCGCCCCGCTGAAGATTTTCTTCTTCTTCATCCTTCCACATCCTTTCCGAAGCGATCCTCTGCAATAAACAGAATACCAATGATCACCACCATGACGATCGCCATCATAATCGCCGCCGCTGACAGCATCTGGTAATCCAGACGTTTGAACATATTATTCATGTAATGCTGCAGCATATAAACAGAATCATAAGGGTAATCATTCGTCAGCAGATATACTTCCCTGAACACCTTAAAGGAGTTGATCAGAGACATGATCGTCACAAACAATATCGTCGAGGACAGATACCTTATCTTAATATGGAAGAAAGTCTGCAGAGGCGTGGCGCTCTCCAGCTTCGCCACCTCCAGGATATCCTGTGGTATGCTGGCCAGAGCTGCCATGAAAAGAATCATGTTGTAGCCCAGATTCTTCCACAGAAACAGTATGACCACTACAATCAGCCCATACTCTGATTTCATCCAGTCGATCTTGCTCAGGCCAAAGACCCCCAGCATATCGTTGACCGCCCCGTTATAATGAAAGAGCACCTGCCAGATCAGCACAATAGAAGCCACCGGCACCATCATGGGACTTAAGAAAAAAGTCCTGAACTGACTTCGGAAGGGCAGCTTCGCCTCCAGCACGATTGCCAAAAGGAGCGACAGCACCACCGCCAACGGCACCGCTACCGCAGAAAAGACCGCCGTATTGTGTACCGCCTTCTGGAATGCCGCGTTGTTGATAACATCGATAAAATTTTCCAAGTAGACAAACTCTGTGTTCACAGGGCTGTCTATCAGGGAATAAAAAATGACAACCAGAAACGGCGCCAGGAAAAATGTCAGCACTCCCAGGAAACTGGGGGCGATAAACGCCCCTGACTTGATCTTAATCTTCCGTGTCGTCCTTGTGTTCTTAATATGTACCCTGGCCTGCATGTCATGACCAGCTGCCGCAGCGCCCTTCTTCGCCCGGGCGTGCCCCGGCGCGCTTTTCGGCTGCCCCGCCCGGCCTGACGCTTTGCCGCCGCGCTTTTCGGCTGCCCTGGCGCGCTTTGCTTCCGCCTTGACGCGTTTTGCTTCCGCCTTTTCCCGCTTTGCTGCCATTTTGTCACGCTTTTTTTCTTTGCCGCGTTCTTCGGACAGCCCCAGGACTGTCTCCCATCCGTCTTTTTGTTTCCTGCTCACCTTAATTCCTCATTTCAAAACATATATTCCCGCGGGCAATGAGTCACAAATGCCGCAGCCTTAATTATTCACGTCCACATACAGCTGAATGCGGTTCTGGATAACCTTTGCCACCTCATCCACCGTCTTCTGTCCCTCAAAGTAGCCCGCCGTCTCCTCGTTGATGATATCCATCACCTGAGTGATGCCAAGGCTGACCGGCTTCGCCTGGTCTATGAGCTGCATGATCAGGTCAACCTCCTCCTGGGTCGCCCTGCGGTAGGTATAGCTCCATCCGTCCCCGTAGCCAATAGAGCCTCCCACACCGACCTCTATCGGCTCTCCGTTCTCGTCCAGCACCGGACTTCCGTCATCGTTTGTCCAGTACTGGATTGTGACAGCCTCCTTTGCCATTTCGTCCAGTTTTGCCTTCCTGGAAGGGAAGCCATAGGAATACCTGCTGTCCTGCTGGAGATAATACTCAAGGAATTCCCATGCTCCCTCCTTGCGGGTAGCCTTGGTGGTGATGCCATAGAGCCCATTGCTGGCCAGTATCGTCCCGATGCTGCCATCCTGCGCAGGCAGCCCCTTGCAGGTATAGTCGCCGCCAAAGATCTCATAATACATCTGGATCTCGTTAAAGTCATACAGGGAAGCCGTATCCAGAAGCACCTCCCCCCTCTGGATCTTGGTGGGTGTGGAGATGTGGTAGCTCTCGTTTGCAATCTCGCTGGGAAACCTGTTCACAAAAGCCAGCAGGTTCTTGAACTCCTCGTTGTCAAAATCACACTTGCCCTTAGACCAGTCTATGAAACTGTCCTCATTATATGCCATCAGATAATACATGATCTCGCTCTTTGTCACATTGTCAAAAAGCAGCGCGTTCGGATGCTGATCTGCGTAGGCGATGAACTCCTGCAGCGTCCAGCCCTGCTTCTCCCCCACCTCAGAGGTCTTGCCGATGATGGTGGAAAGCTCAAAGCTCTTGGGGATGCACACCAGCACACCGTCATAGGTGTAGCTCCTCAGGATATTGTCAACGATATCCTCCCGCTTGAGCGAATCGCTTTTGTCCAGATATTTTCCCAGATCCTCCAGCAGGCCCTTGGATACCAGCTGGGCAACATTCAGACTATCCATGGCTATGATGTCCGGGCAGTTTGCCCTGGAGGTCAGGTCGTTGTTCAGGTTTGTGAACGCATCCTGGTATGCCGCCTGGTATTCTTCCATTGTGGACATTCTGGTGTTGTTCATATACTCCTTGAAGGTCACATGATACTTGTCGCTGTTTCGGTTGAAATTCACCGCGGCAGCCTGCAGTTCCGAGGAGATGCCCAACGTGCCGATCAATACGGTTTCTTTCTGTACCACCTCGCTGCCCTTGGTCTTTGTCAGATAAGTAACGCCGCTGTTGTCATCATTTTCCCAGTCATGGATGACCGCGACGACCCTGCCGTCCGCCATCATACCTATATTGTTGACATAAGTACCGTCGATATCGCTGTCCAGCCAGTCAAAGAGCGCCGTCTTGGCCTGGGTCGCCAGGCTGTACTCATACACAGTGCTGCCGTCGCTCACGATGAAAGTTCCCGGCTCTGCCCCCGGCGTCAGCCCCTCCATGCTCCCGCCGGGGAAATCAGCATAGACAGCCCCGGTCGTTTGACCGTCAAAGTCAATCTCCATCAGCTCATACCCTGTACCGCCGCCGTTGTAATTGTAATTACACACATACACCTTTCCGTCGCTGTCCGCACCGATGGACCTGATACGACCGTCCATGCCGTTTCCCACAGAGACGGCACCCTTGCAGGTTCCGTCCGCCTCAAAAAGCACCACGGCGGATTCTCCTGCCAGATAAATGCGTCCCATCTGGTCCTGGGCAATGCCGTTTATGTACACATAATCGTCCCGAGAGCCACTCCCGAACTTATCTGACACATCCTGAAGGAAGAATGCCAGCTTCCCGTCAGCGTCAAACTTCACCAGCCCGTTCGTGGAAGTCCCCATGTGCGTTGTCTCGTCAAAGGTATAGCTGCGCACCATTGCGCATATGCTGCCGTCCGCCCCTATGGACATCTCATCCAGGTTGCTGTTCTCCTGCTGCTCATCTCCCCAGTCCAGTTTGATACTGGAAGACGTCCCGTCCGCCAGAGAATACCTTTCCAGATATTCTGTATACTTATCCGTCCCCTCATCATATTCGCTGGAGGTGTAATACAGATTCTCACCGCTGCACCACACATTGTAATAGCGTATGTCCGCATCCTTCATATCCACGAACTCAGGCACATACACCCATTCCTTTACTGCATCCACTCTCCCGTCTTCGCCTCCGCACGCCGCCATGACACCCATACTCCCGGCAAGCAGAAGCGCCAGCATGCCTTTTTTTAATTTATGCATTACTGCACCTTGCTTCTTTTTCATCGTAAACAAAAGCCTCCTGTCATCATTTTCATTCTGGATCTCCGACCCTTTTTTATCCCCTCATCTCAAAATAAGTACCTTGCCTTCTTTGTTTTCCATGACATTATCTTACCGTCATCTATTGTAGTATAACATATTCCACAGAAAATAAACCTTAAGATTTTATGAATTACAGCAAAAGAATAGATAAAATTGCAACAATTTCGTAATATTCACGTCACTTTTTGTCCGTTTTATGCCAGCTTCTGCCCTGACCGCTGCAGGATGCTGTCCGCACAACCTATATTCCTTACCTGATCCTGATGTACATATTTTTCAGTTCCAGCCTCCGCCTCCTATGGCGGAGCATGCTGGCGAGATGATTATAGAACCAGAAAGAACCCACCAGGATATTGTTCGCCTTGCCAATCCTTTTTTTGGTAGTGTATTCATAATACTCCCCCCCGCAGGCACAGGCATCCCTGCCCCTCTCCTTCACAAATCTGATCAGGTCGGATTCACAGCTGACCGGCTCCGCAAAATCTGTCCAGCCAAGCCCGATGCAGTCCGGCTTGTGGGCGTCGCTTCCGCCGAACACCGGCTTGCCGAACTTCTCCGCGATCTCCATGGCACGGGCATTGCTCTCCGGTTCCTCGCAGGCATTGAAACCCTCGATAAAATCAAACCTGTCCATCACTGCCAACTGATGCCTGTGCTTCCTGGTGTTGGTGATGCTCAGATATTTCTCCCCGCAGGGATGCGCAGGTCCCAGGATGCCGCCGTTCCTGTGAACGATATCGATCAGGAAATGGACCGGCAGCCCCCTCAGCTCCAAAATTTTAAGCTTTACCGTCTCAGGCATGATGACCAGGATATGCCCTGCGTCGATGGTGTCGTACTCAATGCCCTTAAGCACTACAAAATCCTTGTATTTCCTGCCTTTTAAGTCTCTCAGCCACACCCTGTAGCCGTTGTAGGTGTCATGGTCGCTGACCAGCATGCCGCCGTAGCCCTTTTTCCTTAATGTATCAATGAATTCCTCCATGGGCACCTTACCGTCCAGTGAGCCCTCCTTTGTGTGGCAGTGCATGTCAAATTTCATGTCCTGTTTTCTCCTTATTCCATTCTCCTGTTTTCATTCCCCTGCTTCCTGCTTCATTCCGTTCCTGCTTCCAGCTTCCTGCCTGTCTTCATTCCGTTCCTCTGCTTCCAGCGGAAATTTGTCCCCTTCTCTGCAATTTTCATTTCGGGACTGTCTATATTATGGTCAATCCACACTCTTTAATGACTCCGTCATGCTGATTTTCTCCAGTTTTCCGCCCATGAACAGGTTGACCAGGATGGTAAACACCAGCGTCAGCAGGATGCTGTAGCCGTAACTGACAGGTCTGATATAGACATCGAACGAGATCAGGTCCACCTGTATCTGGCTCATGACAAAGCTGTGCAGGAAACGCCCCAGCAAAAGCCCCAGGGCGCCGCCCAGCAGCGTGAGAAGGATATTCTCCCGAAACACATAGGATGCGGTTTCTTTCTTATAAAAGCCCAGCACCTTGATGGTGGCGATCTCCCGGACACGCTCCGTGATGTTGATATTGGTCAGGTTGTAGAGCACGATGAACGCCAGCCCCGCGGCGCACAGGACCACCACGAGCACGATCAGGTCAAGGCTTGCCATCATATTGTTCACCCGGTCCATGGTGTCGGCGTTTACTGTAACATTCGCCACCTCTCCAAAGCCCATAAGCGCCGCCGACAGCCCGTGGGCGTCCGCGGTATCAGACATATTGATATATACGGTATTCTTCTCCGGCTCCGAGCCCATGCCCTGCCGCCAGGTCTCCTCGGAGATCTGTACATAATTATTGATATAATTCTCATAAACTGCAGATACGGTAAGCGCCAGTGTCTTCATATCATCGTCCCGCAGTGTGATGGTATCTCCCACAGCTATATGATATACATCCGCAAGCTTGTTAGAGATCACCGCCTCCCCGACGCCGGGATATGGGACGTCCTTCCCGTCCACCGTGTGCATGTCGAGGAATTCCGGCATGGTATCCGCCGTCCCTGCCACCAGATAAACAGGCTTTACTCCCCCCTGTGCCACAAGGTCAAAGGTCGTTTCCGTGACAGGCGCAAAAGCCTCAATGCCATACCTGTCCGCAATGTTCTCCAGTTTATCCCCAAAGCTCTCATAGGCGCCGTCCTTCAGTGTCACGCCGATATCATAAATCTGTATCTCATGAAACTGCATCTTCGCCACGTCCCCGATAGAGTCCTCTATGCCAAAACCTGTCACCAGAAGCGCCGTACAGCCGCTGATCCCCACCACCATCATAAACAGCCGCTTCTTATAACGGAAGATATTCCTGAGAGAGACCTTCCGCAGGAAGCCAAGCCTGCTCCACAGGAAAGGGATTTTCTCCAGTAAGATCCGTTTTCCCGCCTTGGGAGCCTTGGGGCGCATCAGCACCGCAGCGGGCTCCTTTAATTCCACCCTGCAGGAAAGCCATGTGGTACCCATGGAGCACAGCAGGGACACTGCCAGCGAGATCACCGCCAGCTTCCAGTCAAACACATAGGAAACAGGTTCCGCACGGTACATGATGCCATAAGCATACCAGATGACCTTCGGGAATCCCCAGGTGCCAAGCAGGAATCCGAACACGCAACCTCCCAATGCCGCCAGCCCCGAGTACGCCAAATATTTTGACATAACTGCCGCTTCCCCATAGCCCAGGGCTTTTAATACGCCGATCTGTGTCCGCTGTTCTTCCACCATGCGGTTCATGGTAGTGATACACACAAGCGCCGCCACCAGGAAAAAGAAGATGGGGAAAATATTGGCGATCCCCTCCACAATGTTGGAGTCGCTTTCAAAACACACATAACCTATATTGGTATCCCTGCCCAGCACGTAAGTGTCAGGCTCCTCCAGGTCTTCCAGCTCCTCCCTTGCATCCGCAAGCTCTGTCTCCGCATCGCCTGTCTTCTCCTGAAACTCCCGCAGCGCGTCCTCATACTCCTTCTCGCCGTCCGCCAGCTCCTTCCTGGCGTCCGCAAGCTCTGCCTCGCCCTGCCGGACATCCTCCACCGCTTTCGCAAGCTCCTGCCAGCCTTCCTCTATCTGCTTCTCGCCGTCCGCCACCTGCGTCCGGGCGTCTTCCAGCTCCCTTCGCCCGTCCTCAAGCTCCTTCCGGGCATCCGCCAGCTGCCCACGTCCGTCTTCCAGCTCTTTTCTGGCATCCGCCAGTTCCCTTCGTCCGTTCTCGAGCTCTTTGGCGGCATCTTCCAGCTCCCTTCTCCCATCCTCAAGCTCTTTCCGGGCATCCGCCAGCTTTATACGGCCTTCTTCCAGCTCCTTCTCTGCAGCCGCCAGCTCTGCGCGGCCGGCTGCAATCTCTCCCCACCCCGCCGCTATCTCCGCTGCACCGGCTTCCAGCTCCGCTTTGGAAGCCTCCAGAACTGCACGGCCGTCCGCCAGCTGCTGCCTTGCCCCGGCAAGCGCCGCATGCCCTGCTTCCAGCTCCTTCCCTTTCGCCTCAAGCTGCTCCCGGGACGCAGAAAGCTCCTGAAAGCCCTGGTCCACCTCTACTTCCGCTTCTTTTAACTGTGCCTCCCGGGCGTCAAGCTCCTTCTCGCCCGCCTCCAGCTCTGCCATGCCCGCCTGATACTGCTCCGCCGTGACATACCCCGCTGCCGCCATCTCTTTAAGCTTTTCTCTTTCTTCTGAGAGCTGCTGCCTGCCTGCATCCAGCTGGGCCTTCCCTGCGTCCACTTCCTTCCGGACATCCTCCAGCCTGGACTTGCCCGCTTCCCACTGCTTTCCTGCCTCTGCCAGCCGTGCCTCACCGTCCGCAAGCTCCTGCTCCCTTTCTGTAAGCTTAGCCTCCGCGTCTGCAAGCTCCCGCTCCTTCTGCTCTATCTGCGCCTCACCGTCCGCAAGCTCCGCCTCCGCCTCTGTGAGCTCTGCCTCACCGTCTGCAAGCTCTGCTTCTCCCCGCGCTAATTCCGCTTCACCGTCCGCAAGCTCCTGCTCCTTCTCTTTCAGCTGTGCCTCGCCGTCCGCAAGCTCTGCCTCGCCCTGCGCAAATTCTGCCTCACCTTCCGCAAGCTCCGCTTCCGCCTCCGCAATCCGCGTCCTGCCGTCCGCAAGCTCCGCCTCCTTCTCTGCCAGCTGTGCCTCGCCGTCCGCAAGCTCTGCTTCCGCCTGCTCGATCTCTTTCCTGGCATCCGCCAGCTCCTGTTCCTTCTCTTTCAGGATCGCCTCATTTTCCGCGATCTCCTTCTTCCCGTCTGCAAGCTCCTTCTCCCCATCTGCAAGCTTCCTGCGGGCATCCGCCAGTTTTGCTGCAGCGTCTGCAAGCTCCTCCTCACCCTCTGCGCGGGCGTCCGCCAGCTCTCCCTCCGCCTCTGCAAGCTCTCCTTCCGCCTCTGTGAGAATCTCCTCATACCGCCTGTCCGCCGCTGTGTCCGCATAATTCTCCCAGGAACCTGTCTTCCCTTTGATCAGCTCCTTATACCCTTCGCTGTAAAGGGCATTCTCCTGATTAAATTTCACATAGACATCCGTATAATAATCCGCATCGTAACCGTCCTGCCGGAGACATAGAAAGCCGTCCAGCCTGCCGTTTCCCAGGGAAGTGTTCCCCCTTTCATACTGCAGGTAAAGGGGAGACTGCACAATTCCTACTATTTTGTAAGCATCATGTGCAAAATGCTCTTTGTCCTCCTCTGCGTTATCCTCCGAAATGTACAGCGTGCTCCCGATGGAACCTTCTCCAAATATGGCGCTGTCCGCCACACACTCATTGGACTGTGACGGCAGTCTGCCCGCCACAAGCTTGACGGTATTCAGCTTTTCCGTCAGGCTGTAAGTCCTGGCCACTCCCTGATTGCCGTCCTCCGTGCGGTAGATGACATCAAAAGAAAGGCCTCCCTCCGCCGCTTCCACATCTTCCCGGGCTGCAAAAAAATCCACATCCTCCTGCTCAAAGCCAAGGGTGGACAGCAGCCGCAGGTCATAAAACCCATGTTTGTCCAGGTATCCCTCCACCGTGTCCGTAATGGCGCCCTTCGTGACTTTCAGGCCTGCAAAAAAGCCCACTCCCAGGGCAATAATGGCAAAAATGGCAAAAAAGCGCCCGAAACTGGACCTGATCTCCCGGAAGGTGGTCTTGATCATACCGTTCCGGCTTCTGTTTTTATGACATTTTTTATTATTATCCCTGACCCTTATCTCTCTATTATCAGCATAATCAGCGTTATCTTTATTCTTTTCCATGATTTATTTCCGCCGCTACCATTCTATCTCCGATACATCGACAATATTTCTGTTCTCCACCATACTGACTACCGTCCCGCTCTTGACTGTGATGATACGGTCAGCCATGGCTGTCAGCGCCTGGTTGTGGGTGATGACGATGACGGTCTTGCCCATCTTGCGACAGGTGTCCTGCAAAAGCTTCAGCACCGCCTTGCCCGTATTGTAATCCAGCGCCCCCGTTGGTTCGTCGCAGAGCAGGAGCTTGGGATTCTTTGCCAGTGCCCTGGCGATCGCCACCCTCTGCTGCTCTCCTCCGGAGAGCTGTGCCGGGAAGTTGCCCGCGCGCTCCGCAAGCCCTACCTGTGCCAGGACCTCCCTCTCATCCATGGGCTCCTTGCAGATCTGCGCCGCCAGCTCCACGTTCTCCAGCGCCGTCAGGTTCTGCACCAGGTTGTAGAACTGGAATACAAAGCCCACATCATAGCGCCTGTAGGCTGTCAGCTGGCGCCTGTTAAAAGCCGACACCTCCTGTCCGTCCAACATAACCCTGCCGGAGGTCAGGGTGTCCATACCGCCGAGAATGTTGAGGATCGTGGTCTTGCCGGCGCCGGAGGCGCCGACGATCACACAGAACTCCCCTTCTCCCACCTCAAAATTCACATCATGGAGCGCCATGATTTCCACCTCACCAGTTTTATAAACCTTCTTAACATTTTCAAAAAGGACAAAAGCGCCCATTTGACCCACCTCTTCCAACAACAAATCCAATGACCTGTACTTTTTCTGAATTAGTATAACACAAATCCTTTTCATCTACCAAGCTTTTTGCTATAATATATCCATAAAATAATCATAAAATAATTACCTGGAGGTTTTGTCATGCTTTTCATACATTTTTTTGCCCTCGTGGGGATCCTGCTCATGTGCCTCTGCTTTTACGGGACGCGCAGGGGAGACTGTAAACTGCCCAAATACTTTTTCTGGCTCCTCTTTGCAGGGGCGCTCATCCTCCGGCTCGCCGCAGCGGCGCTGTCCAAAGGCTTCGGCACGGATACTGCGTGCTTCGCCGCCTGGGCGGACAGGATCTTCACAGTGGGACCGGGAGAATTCTATTCCTCTGAAGTCTTTACCGACTATCCCCCCGGATACATGTATGTGCTCTGGATCCTGGGTGCGGTGCGCAGCCTCTTCTCTATGGAATATTACTCCGTGGCGCATCTCATATTGTTAAAGCTTCCCGCCATCGCCTGCGATATGGCCTGCGGGTTTTTGCTGCTGCATGAAAGCAGAAAAAAATGTACCGATTTCCAGAGCTTCTTTTTGTGCCTGGCATACCTGCTCAACCCGGTGGTCCTCCTGAATTCCTCCATTTGGGGCCAGGTTGACGCAGTGTTCACCCTCGCCCTGGCCTTCATGTGCCTAAGCCTCATCCGGGGGAAGACGATTCCCGCCTACATAGCTTTCGGCATCGGCGTGCTCATAAAGCCCCAGACCCTGATCTTTGCCCCCGTCCTGCTGGCCGGGATCATCGACTGGGTATTCCTGAAGGATTTTTCCGTGAGAAAATTTCTCATCAACCTTTTCTCAGGGATTGCCTCCATCTGCGGCATGGTACTCCTCTGCCTGCCTTTTGGCTTTGCCAACGTATGGTCGCAGTATTTCAGCACCGTCGGTTCCTACCCCTATGCGGCGGTCAACGCCTGCAACCTGTGGGGACTGTTCGGACTTAACTGGGTCAGCCAGGACAATACTTTCCTGGGGATTTCCTATCAGTTCATCGGCATGGCGGTCATCGCAGCCATCGTGATCCTGGTGCTGTTCCTCAGCATCCGTGACCGGGAAAACAACGAAAAATACCCCTTCCTCGCCGCCTTTTTGATCCTGATGATCTTTGTATTCTCCGTCAGGATGCACGAGCGTTATATGTTCCCCGGTCTGCTGATGTTATTATTTGCCTATATCTACCGCCCCTCCGGATACATTTTCCTGTGTTACGGAGGCTTTTCGGCGATGCATTTTTACAACACGGCCCAGGTGCTCTTTTTCTACGATCCCGGTAATTACGACAGGACGGCGCCTGCGATCCTGCTGACCTCAGCGGGCATGCTGGCCTGTGCCGGATTCCTGATCTATACCACATGGCTGCTCTGCCGCAGGAAACGCCCGGTGCAGGCCGGCTGGCAGGAGGTCAAAGCCCCCTCACTCGGCACAGGGGCCGGCTCCGGCAGATTTCCTTTCCCCAAAAAAGGCAAGGCGTCAAAAAACGGGCAGAACATCATCCGGCACTCCCAGAGGGCGCTGCCCCTGAAACCCGCGGACATCATTATCATGCTCGCCGTCACCCTCACCTACAGCTGTTTTGCGCTGTATGACCTGGGCGACAGGAAGGCTCCCGTCACTGCCTATGACATGGTTTATGACCAGGCCATTGAACTGGATTTCGGCTCTGAGATCCCTGCCACACTCTCCTATTACACTGCACCCTGGCACAGCAGGACCTTTTCCCTGGAGGGAAAACAGGACGCACAGGGCGAATGGATATCCCTGGGCGAGATCAAGTTTGAAAAAGTCTTTGCCTGGCAGGATATAAGCATCCAGGCAGGTGTCCCTATCCTGCGCCTGACCCTGAAGGAAACACAGGCATCCCTCCTGGAGCTGACCTTCCTGGACGCCTCCGGGAAAGCTATCACCCCTGTGAACGCAGACCAGTATGCCGCCCTCTTTGATGAAGCGGATCTGCGTCCTGCGGTAAGCTCCTTCCGCAACAGCATGTATTTCGACGAAATCTACCACGGGCGCACTGCCTATGAGTTCCTGCACGGTCTCACTTCCTATGAGAATACCCACCCGCCCCTGGGCAAGGTATTTATCGCCCTGGGCGTGCTCCTCTTTGGCATGAACCCTTTTGGCTGGCGTATCATCGGGACACTCTTTGGCATCGCCATGGTGCCCCTGGTATATCTGTTTGCCAGGAGGATTTCGGAGAGCACGCCCCTGGCATCCCTGGCCTGCGTGATGTTTACTTTCGACTTCATGCATTTCTCCCAGACCAGGATTGCCACCATTGACGTGTATATCACCTTTTTTGTGATACTGATGTACTATCTCATGTACCAGTACAGCAAATTAAGCTTTTATGACACGCCTCTCTGGAAAACGCTGCTCCCCCTGGGGGCATGCGGCGTCAGCATGGGGCTTGGCATCGCCTGCAAGTGGACAGGCGTTTACGCCGGGGCAGGCCTTGCACTGATCTTCTTTGCCACGCTGTACCGGAGATACCAGGAGTATTGTTACGCCAAAAGGACGCCCTCAAGGACCACCGACGGCTTCTCCCACAAAGATATCATCAAAAGCTTTATCCCCAATACCCGCAGGACCATACTTTTCTGCCTGGTATTCTTTGTGGCAGTGCCGGCTGTGATCTACCTGCTGTCCTACCTTCCCTTTGTGGATTACACGGAAGGGCGGGGACTGGTAAGCCGCATGCTGCACAACCAGGAAACCATGTTCAATTACCACAGCACCCTGAACGCCACACACGACTATTCTTCCCCCTGGTATGAATGGCCCATGCTCAAACGCCCCATCTGGTATTATTCCCGCATTGTCACCGGCGAATATTTAAAGGGCGGGCTGCGTGAAGGCATCAGCTCCTTCGGGAACCCTGCCGTCTGGTGGCTGAGCCTGCCCGTGGCACTGTACATGGCATATCTGTGGGCAAAGAAAAAAGACAGGACCGCCGCCTTTCTCCTGACCGGATATCTGGCGCAGTACCTGCCCTGGTTCTTTGTGACGCGCATCACTTTCATTTATCACTATTTCCCCAGCGTGGTCTTTGTGGTGATGATGGCAGTCTACAGCCTGGTACAGTGGAAGGACAAGCTCCCCGGCAAAAAAATGGCCGTGGCAGCTGCCGCCTACGGAACGGTGGTAGTGGTCCTGTTCCTGATGTTCTATCCGGTCCTGTCGGGACAGCCTGTGGAGGCCTCCTATGTAGACCGATATCTGCGCTGGTTTGACAGCTGGGTGCTGACCTTACGTTAAGCACACAACAAAAACCTCCTGCGCTGACGCTCCTGCAGGAATATTTACAGTAGCCACTATCAATGCCCTTAAGCCTGGAGACATTGCAATCGAAAAGCACCGTGTCGGAACACGGTGCTTTTCGATTATATTAGTTCTAACTACAACGACCGGAGATACCCTTGGCGTAGCGCCCAAATAGATCGCCTTATGCAATTTTCGGATATTCCACCTGTGGATTAATATTCAGGCCCGGCAGGATTCCCTGCAACAGTTTTTTACTAAGTCCTGCGTCCTGCATGACCTTTCTTTGATTTCGGTCAAGGCTTTCAATTATATTACCTGATGTCGCTAAACTGGCAGTCATGCTTCTTAAAGAAATCTACCCTCGGTTCAAGAAATTTCAATTGGTGGCTGTTTATATCCTCAACATAAGCAGAAATCGGTTCAAGAATATAATTCCAATCCCATAATTTTTCTCCCAGGCATAGATATTCTCTAAACATTTCACAGCCTTCGGGTGCAATGGGATGAACTAAAATTGCTATAATCTTACAGGCATAAAAACAATCAATAATAAGCTGTTTCCTCAACTCCAGATCACCGGAAGCATCAGCAGCTTTTACATTGTTTACCCAATGCCTGTTTATTGACCGTATGAAGTCATCTAAAATATAAGAAATACGATGGAACTCATAGTTATACATATGGCGCTCATAGTCAAGAACTGCTTTTTCTGCCATAAGCCTTATTTCCCCACCTGCTTCTCCTTTTGGTATTTTGCCGCCGCAGTTATTCTGAACTGCATAGAAACAAGTACGGATCAGACGGTTAAACACATTAGTGATCAAATTACCGTCTTTCAAGACCATATCAACACCAACCCGGTCTTCCTTCTCCATAAACGCCTGCGGTTTAAAACCAACACTTTTAGAAGACAGCCCTAAACTCATAAAATGCATTCTCAGCTGGTCCCTGGTATAAAACCCAAGCAACTCATCTGCCGCAGGAGGCTTTATTTCTGAACTACTGCTGGCTTTGGTATCCATATACAGTAAGTGGCGATTGGCAATAATCTGCGTTAAATGAACTTTCTCCATATTAGGGACTTCATCTTTCGGAACCTGCAATCCTGTAAATAACCCTGTCTGGGCAATGGAATAAAAATAAATATTATCTTCTCCAATAAACTGATATACCCGGGATTCCTCATCAAACCACCACTTGGATAGCTCATCTTCCTTTTCCCTTGCTTTCAAATATGCTAAAGTAAAGGAAATTGGCGCCCATAATGATTCCGGCCACACCCAGAATGTGAGGTCTTTTAAATTTTCACATTCCGGAAAAGGTACTCCCCATTCTACATTGCCGGACAGGCGGAACGGAACCAGTGTCTTTCCGGAAGTATAATGAATATTTTCCGCATCCAAAATATTTTTTGCCTTGTCCCTGTCACCCAGGCCTGCAAATTCAAAGACAACCGAAGGCTTTTTTTCTTCATCAATCAGCCTGTGAGGCGGCATTTTGGCAATCAAACTTTCCAAATCCTCTATATATTTCCTGGGTACATATAATAAAGGCTTTTTCAAAAATTCTTCTACCGTTTCCAGCTGATACTTACGGGTATTTGTATTTTT
This sequence comes from uncultured Lachnospiraceae bacterium, assembly GCA_948470905.1. Taxonomy (GTDB): domain Bacteria; phylum Bacillota; class Clostridia; order Lachnospirales; family Lachnospiraceae; genus Acetatifactor. The sequence continues at coordinate 57,264 of CAOKQK010000010.1, forward strand.
CCTTAAGAAGTCATTATATTCCTTCACCATGGAAATACAATGCTCCAAATCAAAATACCAATTCTCCACGTCCTTCAGGACTGGCTTTTTATTCGACAGACAGCTGATTGGATTGATCAGCTCAGAAGGCAAAAATTGATGTCCTAATGAACATTCATCTGCGTATGCCTTATCGGAGGTGCAGCCTGGTATGGGACACTTTCCTCTCACCTGCCTTCCATTTAAAAATATCTCCTTTTCTTCATCATAGAACTGAGGTACAGATAATTTCGCAATATACCCGTTTTCGTATAAAGTGTGAAATACTTTGGCTGATACCTGTCTGTGGATCATACCTGCCTCTCCCAAAGCTGACGCACCGAAAAAATCCAGGCTGATACCATAGCTTTCCAAGGTATTTTTCTGTTTCTCATGATTGCCATATACATAATCCTCCAACGAACCTTCATAGCCTTCTTCCTGCAGTTTACGAAAGCTTTCCATAATAGGAGATCCATAGCAATCCGTTCCGGAAAGAAAAATAACATTTTCTTTTCCAATACGGTCCCTTAAAAATCTTGCAAAAATATCTGCATGGATAAACATGCCGCCTACATGCCCAAAATGCAGGTTCTTATTACCATAAGGCATACCTGCCGTAATAACTGCCCTTTTCGGAAAAGCGGGGCGCTCATTTGGTGACAATCTTTTACATATCATATACGTTTGCTCCTTTCTGCTATTTATTATATTTTTCCCTGCTTCCCTTTCTGCCGGGGAAGCTCTGACTGTTCCGGCATAGTAAACCCCCTTTACGAATCATCAAATCAAAGACCCCGCTGCAAGCAACGTGGTATCACTCTTGCAACGCTGCAGAGCGCAATGCGTCCAAGGGACGCTATGGTCATGTCCTTTA
>CAOKQK010000011.1 GCA_948470905.1 uncultured Lachnospiraceae bacterium
TCCCGGAAAATAAAGATTTTGTAGCCAAAAAGGAGTGTCAGATTTGACACTACCACCGGCAGAATGGAGGATAGAGTATGAAATGGTATGTAAATTTTATCAAAAACGGAAAGAATGCTTGTCATTGCTTTGAAGATGATGAAACACAAGCAAGACATTTTGCGAGCCTTGTGAATGGAGAAGTGGTTTACTGTTAACCACATCACCCACCCGGCGGGGATGCGCCGGGAGAAAGAGAGAATGATATGAAGATGTATAAATACACCTATATTTTATTGGGTGACGAAACTCCTGCAATTCTTAGAGCAGACACTGATGAGGAGGCTAAGAAAGTGTTCAAGGAAAAAATAGGCGATTACGAGATTAAAAGCATGAGACCATTTGAGGTCGATACGGAAAAATTTCGCCGATTGTTAAATGAGGCGGGATATTAGACGATATGAAAAGGCGATAGGTTGACTCCTACCGCCTTTTTATCAAGGCTCTTTTCTGTCTTTAGTTACTACACCAATTTTTAAAATTTACTACACCATTCACTACACCAATAAGCCGTTAAATTACGTGAAATTACGTGAAATTTTGCAATATTTGTAAATACTCCAAACATGCATAAAACCTAGTAAAATCAAGCATTTAGCCCCATTTATAAGGGGTGCTTTGGTATACATAATAATTGAGCCAGTTGCTGTACAGGTTATTGCTGTGGGAGCGCCACTGGAGCAGGGGCTTTTGTCCCGGATCGTCACCGGGATAATAATTGTAAGGAATCTGAATGGGAAGCCCCTTGTTCAGATCCCTGTGGTACTCGCTGTCCAGGGTGTACCTGTCGTATTCAGGATGCCCCGCCACGAACACTTTTTTACCACTCTCGGCGATGGCAAGGAAGACACCCGCTTTCTCGGACTCCGCCAGGACAGTCAGTTCACTGCAGGCATGGATTGCCTCCGCCGGAGTCTCTGTATGTCGGCTGTGGGGAGCGAGGAAAATATCGTCAAACCCTCTCACAAGAGGAACTTTCCTGTTTGCAACCTTATGCTCATAGATGCCGAAAAGCTTCTCCGGCAGCTTTTTCTTATTGATGCCGTAATAGTGGTAAAAGCCTGCCTGCGCCGCCCAACAGATATGCAGGGTGGATGTGACATGGCTCTCCGCCCAGTCCAGAATCTCGCAGGTCTCCTGCCAGTAGTCCACTTCTTCAAAAGCGATGTCCTCCACAGGCGCCCCTGTGACGATCATTCCATCATATTTCCTGTCGCGTATTTCGTCCAGGGTAGTATAAAACTTATTCAGGTGACTTGCCGATGTGTTCAAAGAAACATGGCTTTTCACGTTCATAAAAGTCACATCCACCTGGAGCGGCGTGTTTGACAATACCCGCAGAAGCTGCAGCTCTGTGTCCTGCTTGACAGGCATATTGTTCAGGATCAGCAGCTTCAGGGGACGGATGTCCTGATGCATTGCCCTCTGCTCATCCATCACAAATATATTTTCATTCTCCAAAATGCCAAATGCCGGCAAATCGCTCTGTGTTCTGATCGGCATGTCAATCTCCTCCTAATTCCAGTACCGCCTCGCAGCTTCTACGCCCCCTTGGCTGGGAGAATTTTCAGCTGCAAAGTGCGCCGCTAAAAATTCTCCCGAGGCGTATCCGCTTCGAGGCTGTTTTTTTATTCAGTTCCCGCAAGCGGGAACTTTTCCGCCTGCGGCAATTTGTTCCGCCCTCTCCGCTCAGTTCCCGCTTGCGGGAACTTGCGCCTGCACCCCGTACTGTTCCATGAAATCCTCCTCGGACAGTATCGGCACGCCCAGCTCCTTCGCCTTCTTATTCTTGGAGGAAGATGATGCCACATCATTATTGATCAGACAGGTGGTCTTGCCGGTGACGCTTCCCGTCACCTTACCCCCCTTCTGCTCGATAATGTCCTTTAAGTCATTCCTGCTGGCGAAATGTTCCAGGCTGCCTGTGATGCAGAAGCTTAGGCCGGACAGGGTCTGGCTGCCCTCCTCGATCACGGGAACCTCTATTTCAAGCTCCGTAAGGAGCGTCTCCAGCCTGCGCAGATTGTCACTGTCCCGCATATAATCCACAAATGCGTTGGCAATAACCTCTCCCACGCCGTCGATAGCGCTAAGGGTTTCCGCATCGGCTTCCTGCATCTGCTTTAGATCATAATCAAAATACTTGCAGAGCATCTTGGCATTTGCGGCGCCGATGTTGGCAATCCCCAGGCTGTAGATCAGCCGGGGCAGCGTGGTATTCCTCGCCCGGCCAATGCTCTCCATGAGGTTTTGATATGACCTTTCTCCAAAGCCCTCCATCTCCACGATCTGATCTCTGTGCTGATCTAAGTGGAACAGATCGGCGTACTCATGGATAAAGCCCTGGTCGATAAACTTTTCCAGGGTTGCCTCCGAAAGCCCGTCGATGTTCATGGCATCCCTGCTGACAAAGAGTGTAAACGCCTTGATGCGCTTTGCCGGGCACTGCTCGTTGATGCAGTACAGCGACTGCACTTCATTGACCTGACGGATCTCTGTCTTACCTCCGCAGACAGGACAGCTCTCCGGGATCTCCAGGCTGTCGCTCTGTGTCAGGTTTTCCGCAATCTGGGGGATGATCATGTTCGCCTTATAGACTGTGATGCGGTCGCCAATCCCAAGCTTTAACCCCTTGAGGATGCTAATATTATGGACGGAAGCCCGGCTGACCGTGGTGCCCTCCAGTTCCACAGGTTCAAAGATAGCCACCGGGTTGATCAGCCCTGTCCGGCTGGCACTCCACTCCATCTCCTTCAATGTAGTCTCCCGCAGCTCATCCGCCCATTTAAAGGCGATGGAATGTCTGGGAAATTTTGCCGTCCTGCCCAGGGACTGTCCGTAGGAGATACTTTCGTAGGTCAGGACAAGCCCGTCGGAAGGGATGTCATAGGTTTCAATCTTTTTCTCAAATAATTCAATAACGTCCAGAATATTATCTTCCGTCACCCCGTAATGCTCTACCACCTCAAAGCCCTGACCGGCAAGAAAACGATACTGCTCCTGGCGGGAATCATGAAAGTCCTCCCCCTCCGCGCTCACAAGGGTAAAGGCGTAAAAACGCACGTTGCGCTTTGCGGTGATCTCGTTGTTCAGCTGGCGCACGGAACCGCTGCAGAGATTTCTGGGATTCTTGTATTTTGCCTCCGCATCCTCTATCTCGCGGTTTATCTTCTCAAAATCCGAATAGCTGATGACCGCCTCTCCCCGCAGTACCAATTCTCCGGGGAAAGAGATATTCAGGGGCAGGTTCACAAAGGTTCTGGCATTGTTGGTGATGACCTCCCCGATCTCGCCGTTTCCTCTGGTGACAGCCTTTTCCAGCCTGCCGCCCCGATAGGTCAGGACGATCGTCAGCCCGTCCAGCTTCCAGCTTAAGACCGCCGGATTGCCCTGCAGCCATTCCCGCAGGTCTTCCCTGCTCTTGGTCTTGTCAAGGGAGAGCATGGGGCTTTCATGCCGCTCTTTGGGAAGCTCATCCACCGCCTCATAGCCCACGTTCACGGTAGGGCTGCCGGCCAGCACAATGCCTGTCTCCTTCTCCAGCGCCGCCAGTTCATCATAGAGCGCATCATACTCCTGATTGCTCATGATCTCCCTGTCCTGGGCATAGTATGCCTTTGACGCCTGGTTCAAAAGCTCCACCAGCGCTTTGATCCTGTCCAATTTATCCTTTTCGTCCTCATTATAGTTTTCCGTCTGCATTTCGCCTCTCCAATCCTCCACAATCCCGATATAATCTCTCCACCTCAGCATCGGGAAGCTCATAATACTCTCCCGGCTTTAAGTTTCCCAGGGTAATATGCATCACGCGGATCCGCTTCAGGCTCCGCACCCGATAGCCGCAGGCCTCGCACATCCTCTTGATCTGCCGGTTCAGCCCCTGGGTTAATATGATATGAAAAGTAAATTTCCCTTTTTGCCTGATCCCGCACTCCCTTGTGGTGACATCCAGCTCCTTTAAATATACGCCTCCTGCCATCTTTTTTAAAAAATCGGGAGTTATCTCCTTGTTGACCCTGACCACATACTCTTTTTCGTGGCGATTTGCTCCCCGCATCATCCCCTGGATCAGGTCCCCGTCATTGGTAAGCAGCAGAAGCCCTTCCGAATCTTTGTCCAGCCTTCCCGCATAGGTCACTCTGAGCGGATATTTTATGATGTCCGCTATCATTTTTTCCGCATGGGCATCCCTCTCCGTGCAGATTATGCCCACGGGCTTGTAAAATGCAAGAACCACGGTCTTTTTGCTCTCCTGAACCCTTTTTCCTGACACCGTGATCTCATCCTGTCCGGATACCATTTGTCCCGGCTGGGCGGTCTGCCCGTTGACCGACACCTTTCCCTGTTCGATCAGCCTGTCCGCATCTCTCCTGGAACAGACGCCGCAATGCGCCAGATATTTATTCAGCCTTATCTTCTGCTCCACCCTGCGCCTCCTCCATATCCTCGAACCTGCGCACCTTGGGGATGCCCCTGCCCTGGGTCAGTCCCGTCTTTGCCGTCCTGTCCGCAAGTTCATTATAATACACATTGGAATGCGCCGCAACCTTGGTGAAGCGGATGTCAATGCTCCTCCCCCACTCCCGCATGGCACAGGCATATTTCTGTGTCAGCTCTGTTTTGGAACGCCATTCCCCTGTGACCCATTTTTCGATTCCCTGATAGTCATAGCGGATCTCCAGACACTTAAAATCATTTATCATCGCCGCTTTCACCGCAAACATAGCCCCAAGCATCTCGCCTGTCACATTTCGGTGCTGTAGCGACTGCTCATTATCGCCGTTCCCGTACTCCGTATAAATCCTGCCATCCGGCAGGAGGAACACACAGCCAAAGGCATACTTTTTCAGGGAATGGTCATAGCTTCCGTCCACATAAGCCAGCAGGCAGCCTTCCTCCGGGATATCAAGATCTGCGCCTGCTTTGGCGTTCATCTGTGCCTTTGTCCCGGAACGGGCTATGAGGGTATTGCCGCAGCCCAGATAAGCGTCCGCCTCCTCCCTGAGCGCAAATCCCCTATACTCCGCACCAGGATAGCCCTCCACAGCCGCCCTGCACTCTGCCCAGGTCCCAAACACGCCTGTTTTTCTTCCTTTTTTTACCGCATAGTACTTTTTCGCCGCCATATTGCCCATCCTAACCCATAACCAGAAGTGCCGCAAGGATCATGGCAAGAAGGGAAAAGATCATAACGACAAAAAGCCCCATCAAGGCAAGAACCGACGCAATCCCCTCTTTGATCTTTTTGTCTTTCTTCAATCGAAGCAGCCCTATGATTCCCAGTATAAAGATTGCATCTATCAAAACAACAATGACAAAAACCTTACCCATTTTCAACTCTCCTCTTATTCCATTTCCCACTTGTGGGAAATTTACCCACTTGCGGGATCTGTTTCCGCATCTTCCTTCTATGCCCACGGCTGGAAGGAATTCCAGCCGCTCACATGTCTTAAATTCCTTCCGGAACCTCTCCGTTCCGAGGCTGTTTTTCTGCAGACACCCAACCAGGCTGCAGGAATTTAACTGTACCAGCACTTAAGATTGTACCACAGATCCCCCCTGTATTCCATCCATTTTTGCCAGTATTTATATTTGTTTATAAAAATCATATAAATATCCAGAAAAAAAGCCTGCCCCTATTCAGCAGACTTCTTCCCCTCATAAAACGCGAAATCGTTCTTCCCGTTCTTTTTCACCTGATACATTGCATCATCCGCACAGACGATCAGCTGCTCCAGATCCTCCGTATCCTTGGGATACGAGGCAATGCCGATACTCCCGCATATCTTTGCCGTATTCCCCGCCAGCTTAAATGGTTTTGCAAATATCTGCCTGCATGCGTAGGCTGTCTTTTCCACGATCTTAAACTGGCTGCTCTGGAGGATGGCTATGAATTCATCTCCTGCAAAACGATAGGGGGTGAAAATCTGTGATTCCAAATCCTTCAGCCGCCCTGCCACCTGCTGCAACGCTTCATCTCCTGCCGTATGACCCAGGCTGTCATTGATCTTTTTAAATTCATCAATATCAAGCATCATTACGGTACATGGCTTCTTTTCCCTGATCAGCTCTGACAGGTCGCTCATAAATTTACTTCTGTTGGACAGCCCCGTCAGAAAGTCATGCTGGGATGCCGATTCCATGATCTTACGTGCGCTCTCCAGCTCCACCATCATCTTTTTCTGCCGCCTGTGGTCCACGGCGATCCAGAGCAGGACTATGACAAGCGCCACAACCAGAATACTGCAGGGTATCAGCACCGCCCGGTTTGCCTCCAGGAAAGACTCCTTATAATTGATGATCTTGGCATCCCTTGGCAGCACAGATAAGCTTATGCCATGCCTTGCCATCACCTCAGCGTCCACACAGTAAATATTCGGACTGTCCATTATGGTATTCATATCTTCCGCACGGAACCCACTGATGATCTTACGTGCAAGCTCCGCCGCCATCTCACCCGACTTATACATGGATACCACATTGCCGCCCAGCAGACCGTCTCCGATACCAGCCTCCACCATTCTCAAAACGGGAACACCCGCGTTTTCCACGATCAGTTTCACTGATTCCATACTTGTATACAGCTTTCCGTCGGCATCCTCAGTCATCACCACATAGATCAGGATACTGTCACTTGATACACCCTGCAGGGCATAGCGCAGAGACTGTGAGGACAGCTTTGACACATTGATCTCCTTAAAGGAAAGCTGCGGATATTTATCCGCACATTCGTAATAACGCTTTCTCTCCGCCTGGCCGGTAAGCGTGTCGTCCAGGATCGCTACGACCCTTGTAGCCGAAGGATTGATCTTCAGCCCAAACTCTATATTATTCTCCAGGGAAAGCTTTTCAATCACACCTGCCACCAGCGGTTCCCCTGCCGCCCTTCTGGCAAGCTCCTCGTCATTAACTCCTTCAAATACCAGCGGGATCCCCGCAAACAGTTCTTCCCTGTAATCCAATGCAAACTGCAGAGCCGCATCATCACCCAAAAGTATCACATCATAAGGTTCAACCTTCGACAGTCGATATGCCAATCCCTCCCGGAACAGCTTCATGGCCTGTTCATCACTCACACGCTTTGTATCCATAAACTCATAATCCAGCGTTACATTCCTTCCCAGTCCCGCCTGGATTCCTTCTATCTGTGACTGGACCGTATCCCACGCATAAGAATATGAACTGATGAACAGCGCCCTCTTTTCAACCTGCGGCCTGTCAGCCCGCACATAAACAGCCCCCTCCCAAAGACAGATCAATAACAAAATAAACGACAACACCCCAATTGTCATTACATTTCTTTTTATTTTTACCATACCTTCTCTCCCGTCGGCCACAATGGTCTAGAGCATGTTTGAAAAATGCTTTCTGCCAGATGTGCGTCACAGTTTGTGGGAGATTAAATTATCTTACAGATAATTTGCCGAATGAAGGACACATAGCGGGCTATGCTGCCTGAATTCGACGCAAATACCACGCAAAGCGGGGCGTACAGATGGCAGGAATGGTTTTTCAAACACACTCTAGTACTAGAGTACCGCATTTTTGATATATATTCAAGAGATTTTTGACCATTTTGTCTAAATTTTTAAGAATCAGGTTATGTTTACACATCATTTAGCCCAAATGCATTTTATGGAACCAATGCAACCAAAAAATTACCCTGCGGGCATTTTGCCGCCCGCAGGGGTTGTTCATTGAATATCCAGTTTTGGCGGTACGTCAATTTCTTCCGATACATATCTCCCATCTTTTTTCCGCTGTCTGACGCATTCTGACAACAAATATTCGATCTGTCCATTGACGGAGCGAAAATCATCCTCTGCCCACGCGGCAATGTCGGCATATAACTTTTCAGACAGTCTCAAAGGTATCTGCTTCTTTTCCGCCATCAGTACAGGCTCCCCGAATTAACCACAGGCTGCACGTCATGGTTGCCGCAGAGAACCACCAACAGGTTCGATACCATAGCCGCCTTCCGTTCTTCGTCAAGATTCACAAGCTGTCTCTCATTCAGCCTCTCCAATGCCATCTCCACCATTCCCACCGCGCCGTCCACGATCATCTTTCTGGCGTCGATGATAGCGGATGCCTGCTGTCTCTGCAGCATCACGGATGCAATCTCCGGCGCATAAGCAAGGTAAGTAATGCGCGCCTCAATGATCTCCAGCCCGGCATCGTCCACCTTTCCCTGGATCTCGTCCCGTATCCTCTCAGCAACCACCTCCGCGGAACCTCTCAGGCTCCCCTCGTCTGCCATACCGTCCCCGGTGGTATCCACATTCGCCGCCACGTCATAGGGATAGATGCGGACAATGTTCCTCAGCGCGCTGTCACACTGGAGGGACAGATATTCCTTATAATTGTCTACATTGAAAACCGCCCTGGCAGTATCCGTCACACGCCAGATGACGGCGATGCCGATCTCCACCGGATTGCCCAGACAGTCATTGATCTTCTGCCTGCCGTTGCTCAGGGTCATTGCCTTCAGAGATATCTTCCTGCCCAGCCCCTCCGTCCCGACAGTGATTGCCGCCCCGTCCGAGGTAAGGCTCAAATGTGAATTATTCCTCTGAATATCGCCGCTCTGTGCCAGCTTGGTAGCTGCCGCGGGATTTACAGCCGTGCAGAACGGATTTACAAAATAAAATCCCTCCTCCCTGAGCGTACCAATATAGTTTCCAAAAAGTGTCAACACCAGCGCCTCCTGAGGCTTTAAAACCTTCAGCCCGCACCAGGGGATCCAGCCAAATATAAGATACAGAATGCCGCAGGCAAGAAATACCGCACCGTAGCCCCTGCCTTCCTCGGAGAGTATCCCGCCGCACACTATAGCTGCAATTGCCAGAATGTACAACAGTAACGTCAAAAGCAGCACAGACAGCCCGTTCTTTTTTGCCGTATAAATTTTTTCCTCCATAAATTTTTTCCCTATAGGATTTTTTTCTTCCATACCAATCTTTCCTTCCATAATACTGCCCTCCTGATGTAGAATTAATTTCTTTTTGATATCATTATAATATCAAATTACTTGTAAAATGTCAAGTGATTTTATTCCCGCAGGCAATGATACAGTTGCCATGCCTGCACGCGATTTCCCTCATTGCCCGCGGGAAATAAAAAAGTCCCGGAAATGCAGCAAATCCTACACCTCCGGAACTTTTCTTCAATCCTGTATCAAATTATAATGACGTCCTACACAATCCCCTGTGCGTTCATTGCCTCAGCCACCTTCAGGAAGCCGGCAATGTTGGCGCCTGCCACATAGTTTCTGAGCATGCCGTACTGTTTTGACGCATCATCAATGCTGTGGAAGATATTGACCATGATATCCTTGAGCTTGGAATCAACCTCCTTGAATGTCCAGGAAAGCCTCTCGCTGTTCTGGCTCATCTCTAACGCGGAAGTGGCAACGCCGCCTGCATTAGAAGCCTTTCCGGGGCAGAACAGGACATTGTTCTTCTGGAAATACTCGGTAGCGTCCATGGTAGTGGGCATATTCGCGCCCTCTGCCACAGCGAAGCACCCGTTCGCCACCAGCATCTTTGCATCCTCAAGATCCAGCTCATTCTGGGTAGCGCAAGGCAGCGCGATATCACACTTAATGCTCCATACGCCGTGCTCACCGTTCTTCTTTTCGTGATACTCTGCAGAAGGCCTTGCCGCCGCATACTCGCTCAGGCGCGCACGCTTAACCTCCTTGACCTCCTTTAAGAGAGCCACATCAATCCCTGCAGGATCATAAATCCAGCCGGTAGAATCAGAGCAGGTGACAGGCTTTGCGCCCAGCTGCTGTGCCTTCTGGATTGCATAGATTGCAACATTTCCGGCGCCGGATACCGCAACAATCTTGTTTTTGATATCCCTGCCATTGCATTTTAACATTTCCTCCGTCAGATAGAGCAGCCCATATCCGGTCGCCTCTGTCCTTGCCAGAGAGCCGCCGTAAGAAAGACCCTTGCCAGTCAGAACGCCTTCGTACAAACCGGTCAGTCTCTTATACTGCCCATACATGAAACCGATTTCCCTGGCGCCGGTTCCGATATCGCCTGCAGGCACATCAGTATCAGCGCCAATGTACTTATGTAGTTCTGTGATAAAGCTCTGGCAGAACGCCATCACTTCCCTGTCCGACTTACCCTTGGGATCAAAGTCAGAACCACCCTTGCCGCCGCCGATCGGCAGCCCTGTCAGGGAATTTTTAAAGATCTGCTCAAAGCCCAAAAACTTTATAATGCCAAGATTAACACTGGGATGCAGCCTTAAGCCTCCCTTGTAAGGCCCGATGGCAGAGTTGAACTGTACGCGGAAGCCGTTATTGACCTGCACCTGCCCCTTGTCATCCACCCAGGGAACGCGGAACAGGATCTGCCTCTCAGGAGTTACCAGCCTCTCCAGCAGGGCATCCTTGCGGTACTTCTCCTCATTAGCCTCGATCACAACGCGAAGTGACTCAAGAACCTCCTTTACCGCCTGATGAAACTCCGGCTGAGAAGGATTCTTCTCCACTACCAGATCATAAACCTCATCAACATATGACATTGCAATGTCCTCCTTATATAATTGTATACAAGTATTATTGTAAACTTTGTTCTCAATTTTTTCAACACACTTTAATTCATTAAATTGCAAAAGTTTTGAGAACATTTTTAGGCATATTGCACAAATTACAAAAATTCTTTCAGGCTCGCCACGTTTGTTTCCTCAAAGCTGATCAGCTGGCGGGCAAGCTTTACCGGCAGGGAGCCTGCGTTCTCATTATGCTTCAGCACCTTCTCCAGCTCCAGTATACCATTATTATTCTCCCTGATCATCAGCTCCGCAAGATGGCCGGTGCTGGTGTTGAGCATCGTATTATAGTGGATATTAGTCTTTAGCTTTGCGTCAGAAAGTACGTTTCCCTGGTACATGGGCGCCTTTGCCGCCATCAGCTGCTTGGACGCCTCATTGCGGATCTCCGAGAAACGGATGGACTGTTCAGACAGCCGTCTGGAAAATTCTCCGTCATACGCCTTCCCCGCGATTGTCTCGATTGCCTTCAACGCCATATCTGTATTTTTCTGAATCTCCTTGTATACGGTAACTTCCTGCTTCGTCATCCAAACCTCCCATAGTCAACAATCCCGCTGCAAACAATGATCCACCAGCCTTGCAGCGCTGCACGGCAGAATGCAATTCTCTGAATCGCATTGGTATGTATCCCCCCACGGCATTCGCCAAGCTCCTGCCCGATGCCCATGGTGCATCAAGCAGCAGGCTTCCCCATACGGAGTCTGTGCCTCAAAAAAGCCTTTTACTGTCCAATTACAGTAAAAGGCTTTCCATTTTTATCATATTTATACAACTTTACTCACATTCATATGCATCCCTGCGGCAAGCTGATGCTTCTTACTCCTGAGTCACATACTCTGCGCTGATATACCCTATCTGCCCATTGTATATCACCTTGCACCAGCCGTCTTCCACTGACAGAAGTTCAAGAGTCTGCCCGCCTGAGAGAAGCCCCAGACGCTCCGCCTCTGAGCTGGCAGCCGCACGCACATTGATATTTGCCGTTGCCGTCACCTTGCCTATCACATTTGAAGTGGCTGTATTTTCTTCCATACTCAAATATTCCGATTTGATAAAGCCGTCCTGTCCTTCAAACACAATCCTGGTCCAGCCGTTAATCTGTACCTCCTGGACCTGCACCCTGGCGCCGCTGGCAACCTTGCCAATCTTGTCTGCCTTCTCACTGTCAGAGCCACGGACATTGACTGTGGCAGTCGTCACCGCATACTGTGGCCCAACTGCCACAGGCGGTTCTGGCGATACCACATCTCCAGCCGGAGAAGCTTCCGGAGCCCCTTCTCCTTCTGGCTGATCGTCTTCTCCCACATGCTGCTCCGCCATTGCCACGCCGATGGCCTCCAATTCACTTCCCACTGCCTTGTCAACCTGCTGCCCCAGCTCTCCCAGATAATCCAGCAGCTCAGGCTGCCCCAGCATCAGCTCATTATATTCGTTGGTAACGCGGTTGTGAAATTCCTTTACATCATCCTGATTCGCGACCTTAAGGACATACTCGTTTTCTTCTTCGGTAAAGTTTTCATCATTTTTAATATAAAGCTCTCCCTGGGCATTCCTGCACAGATACAGCATCTGATACCCTGGGAATTCTTCCGGGCGACCCAAAAATTCCACCCTGTAATACACACACGCCAGAACGGAATCCTCCTCCAGCCCCCGCTTGACATATACGTCAAACGCGGAATAGCCATTTATGAACTGTGACGTCTTTTCAAAGCGCAGGGCATCAGCTGTGGAAAGAGTGTCATGGATCGACGCCAGCGTCTCTGTGTCACCTGCTGCCATGGCGTTATAATAATCCCTGACCAGCAAAAAGACTTCTTCATCCGTATTCTCCGCCATAGGAACTTCTTCCGGCGCCGGGACAGCCGTAGCAAGCTCGCTCATCTCCTGGACATTGTCCGCCGAGGTCCTGATCTGCTGTGGAGCCGGTGTATTCTCCACCACGGACACCACATCCTCTTCCGTCTCCTTGACCCTGTTGGCATTGAGAGCCGCGGACACCGTCACCGCCGCCATAATGATCACTATGACAGGGAACACGATGGCACAATGCCTTACTATACTGTTGCACACCCTTGCTATTTTATCTTTCAGCATACTTAACCTTCCTAATTCCAGCTTCGCCTCTCCACTACAGTCCCCTTTGGGGGAGAAATTTTCAGCTGCCAAGAGCGCATCTGTAAATTTTTCCCGGGAACTTTCGTTCTGAGGACTAAATTCCAGTTTCGCTACTTCACTACAGCCCCACTGGAGGGAATTTTTCAGCTTCTAAAACATATCCGTAAATCCTTCCCGGGGAGCTTTCGTTCTGAGAACAAAAAATAAGAGAACCATGACTGTTACAGTACAGGATGATGTAAAATGCACCCGACAGGAATCGAACCTGCATTAAAGGCGTCGGAGGCCTTCGTTCTATCCGTTAGACTACGGGTGCAGTTAATTATTACAAATTTATTACATCACCCTGACTATAATATCATAAAAAAAACCGTGTGTCTACTTATTTTTTGAATTTTAAATTATAAAAAAATTATTAACAAATGATCCTGATCTTTTTTTCCCTGGAATCATAATAATATAGATTGTCAGACAGCACCTCCTCCGGTGCCAGGCAGGTAGTGTTTACCTCGGCGATCATTGCCTTAAGTTCCTCCGGCGTCTCTATCCCTGTCTCCGGCAGGAGAATGACCTCATGGACAGAACTGGGCAGGATATAAAAATTTTTCCGCTCCTTTCCGGCGAGCTTTTCCAGCAGCCCCGGATACAACATGCAGACGGCGCCAAAGAGCCGTTTCGCATTGGTGAGTATCATCATTGGATTATACTCCAGGAAACCGTCCCTCACCACCTCCTCCAGCAGCTCCTGCATATCGTCCATATCCGGGCTCTCCCTTAAAATCTCGTCCATGGAAATACACTTCCAGCGAAAAATCCTTTCTGTGTTCTTCTCGGCAAGTCGTACCAGATCCACTGTTTTCACCCCCCACCTCTGGATATGTGAATTCTTGATCCTGATGGCGCCCTCGCCGATCTGTCCTTCGTATGCATAATAAAAGCAGAGCGCCAGATCCAGGAAATCAATATGAGGGCTTTCCCGGAGCAGTTCTTCATTCCCTTTTTGCCGGACCAGCCTGTAGCAGATACGCTCCTTCACCTTATCAAAGTATTGGAAAAAGCTCATATCGATGCTGGCCCTTGGAGTATCTTCCCTGTACAGCTTCAAAAGCTGCCTGATTACCGAGGCAAAACACTGTCCGCTTTTGTACGCCTCCCAGAAGCCGTCCAGGTAGATCGTTGGGACCACATTCCTGCTTCCGGAACAGATCAGCAGTCCCTGCATGACCACTCCGTTATTCTTCTTCACCTCCTTCAGCTCCAGTTTACAGCTCTCCCCTAACTCTTTCTGCATCACATTGTAAACATTTTCGATAAATTCCTTTTTTTCCATACTATCTCCTCTTTCCGCACTGTCCTTCTCTCGCGCCGCCCGGCAGACAGTGCTGTCCCGGACGCCGTTTTTGTACTGTGCATGTGTCCTCCCGGCACATACGGGCAATGGAAAAGCTTTCCCATATTTGCCGCCCGATCCACCTGCCGCGTCAGGAACAAACTTCCCCTGCAGGCATGTACATCAAAAAGGCAACAGCCTCCCCCGGGAAACCATTGCCTTGCAAGTTTTGACAATATGAAAAATATGCAGCCCCATCAGGCACGAGACAGATATTCGCCAGTCCTGGTATCAATCTTGATCTTGTCGCCCTGATTTACAAACAGGGGAACCGCAACCTGTGCCCCTGTCTCCACAGTGGCGGGCTTGCTGGCGCCTGTAGCGGTATCGCCCTTGAAGCCGGGTTCAGTATCGGTGATCTCCAGTTCCACGAACAGAGGAGGCTCCACGGAAAATACATTGCCGTTGTGGGAGCACACCTTGCACATCTCGTTCTCTTTCACAAATTTCAGAGCATCGCCCACTGTATCATTGTTCAGGGCAATCTGCTCATAATTCTCTGTATCCATAAAGTAAAACAGATCACCGTCACTGTACAGATACTGCATATCTTTTCTATCAATACGGGCCTGAGGGCACTTCTCCGTAGGACGGAAGGTTTTCTCCACCACACCGCCGCTCTTGATGTTCTTCAGCTTTGTTCTCACAAAAGCCGCGCCCTTGCCAGGCTTCACGTGCTGGAATTCAATAATCTGGTACACATTATTATCGTACTCAATGGTAATACCATTTCTGAAATCACCTGCAGAAATCATATTATATTCCTCCTAATTTTATTCACAACATAATTCCAGTATAGTGTAATATAAAAATGTCCTAATTTCAACCATTTTTTTCATTTTTATTTAAAAATTATAGCAGGTCCCACAGGTCACTGTGTCATAAAATCACTTTTCATGCGGGGCAATTTCGTCTCCCTCTCAATTTCTCCCACTGATAATATAGTCGATCGCCTGCAGGTAGCCGTCCAGCCCCTGCCCGTAAATCTGTCTGTCGCAGACAGCCGCAGTCACGGACACCTTTCGGAATTCTTCCCTGCTGGTGATATCCGAAATATGGATTTCCACCTTGGGCACCGTTATACTCGCCAGCGCGTCCCGGATGGCATAGCTGTAATGAGTGAAGGCGCCCGGATTGATCACGATCCCCTCCGTGCCGTCAAAATATGCCTCCTGGATCCTGTCGATCAAGGCTCCCTCGTGATTACTCTGAAATGTAAGGATCTCGCTGCGCGTCTCCTCCGCCTTCTTGCGTATCATCTCCAGCAGATACTGATAATCCTGGGTGCCGTACACCTTTTTCTCCCGGATCCCCAGAAAATTGAGATTGGGACCGTTTATCACTAATATTTTCATCGCTGATCTCCTTCCTGTCTCCTCCCACAAAAAACTGCCCATCCTCTGCCCCGCCCGGCATTTGCCTACGATCCTACCGCCCTATTACCCTCATCAGTATGCTGTCCTGTATCTGCTCCAGCGTCATGGCATCCACATCCAGAATCATATCCGCCGCCTCCTCGTAGGCTGCCTTCCTCTCCTGCATCAGCTCCCTTATCTTCCCCAGGGGGTCAGCACACTGCAGCAGGGGCCTGGTGTCATCCCCCTTCAGCCTCTCATACACCGTCTCCGGACGCACGCGCAGGTAGACCACCAGCCCCAGCTTCTTCAAAAGCTCCCTGTTCTCCTTCCTCACAGGCGTCCCGCCGCCTACGGAATATATCCTTACGGTGTCGGATGCTGCCAGTTCCCTCAGCAGCTCCGTTTCTGTCTGCCGGAAATAGTCCTCGCCCTTATCCCGGAAAATATCGCTGACAGAACAGCCTTCCCTGCGCTCTATCAGCTTATCCGTATCCTCTACAGGTATGCGCAGCCTGTAGGAAAGCTTTACTCCCACGGAAGTTTTCCCGCTCCCCATAAAGCCGGTCAATACCAGATTTTCCTGTTTCATCCTAATACTCCTCCAGCCCCATGGCGCGCCTAATCTGCCTGTAAGCCTTCTGCGCCAGCTCCGTCCCCACCTTCGCGCCCGTCCAGAGCTCATAGGCTATGACACCCTGATAGAGCAGCATTTTCAGCCCGTTGAAAGCCCTGCCGCCACTCTCCTCCACCATGGACATGAACCGTGTCTTCGAGGGATTGAAGATCAGGTCATACCCTGTATGGATCTTCTCATAGAAGGACCTGTCCCCCACCGCCGCTTCCTCGATCCTGGGATACATGCCCAGGTTAGTGGTCTGTATGGCAAGATACCGCTCCCCCCCAGGCAGGGACACATGATCCGAAAGCGCCCTCGCCTCCGCAGGCTGTCTGCAGAAAGCGGCATTGACCTCCCCGGCAAGCCTCTCCGCCTTCTCCAATGTGCGGTTTAAGATTATGATCTGCGACGCGCCCCTCTCGGCAAGCAGCATCGCCACCGCCCTCGCCGCCCCGCCTGCGCCCAGGATCAACACCTTCTCGCCCTCCAGCTTCACACCGTCCTCACACATGGCGGAATAAAGTCCCGGCATGTCCGTGTTATAGCCCTTGAAACCGTCCTCTACGCGCACCAGGGTATTGACCGCGCCGATCTTCTCCGCCAGCGGATCGATCTGGCTCAGGAAAGGGATCACCTGGCTCTTGTAGGGAACTGTCACGTTACAGCCCAGAAGGTTCAGCGCAAAAGCCCCCTCCACAGCCTCCTTCAGCTTTCCCTCCGGCACATGGAAAGGCACATAGACCAGATTCTCAGAGAGCTCCTCCGCCAATGTATTATGTATCGCCGGCGACATGGTATGCTCCACCGGATTGCCGATCAGCCCACAGGTGCGGGTATAGCCGTTAATCTTCATATTGACCTCCCTCCGCGCTTTGCGCGCACATCAGAATGAATTCACAAAGGTAAGGCTTATTTACAGTTCCTTAGCCGCTTATGGTAAAAATACAGGACTATCCTCTCCAGCCTGCGTTTTAGCACGATCTGGATCTCCTCTTTGGGGTGAATGGGCCTGACCAGCCAGGTGACGATCCCCGCACGCTTTGCGCCCCAGACATCCGTAAACAGCTGATCCCCCACAAAGACCGTGCTCCGCGCATCGGTACCCATGAGCTTCATTGCCCTCTCATAGCCCTCCCTGCCCGGCTTGCCCGCCTTGAAAATATATCGGGACCCCACCCCGTCGCCAAACATCTTCACCCTTGGCTCCTTGTTGTTTGACAAAAGCACCGTCCGAAAACCTGTCTCATGGAGGCTTTTAAAAAGCGCCGCCGCCCTTTCGTCCGCAGGCGCCCCATGAGGCACCAGCGTATTGTCTATATCAAAGATGATTCCCCGATACCCCTGCCTGTGCAGCGCGCCGTAATCTATCCCATAAGCGCTCTCAACCTCATTGTCAGGATAAAAAATCTCCAGCATACAAAACCTCCCAAAATACCCCCTCTGGCGTCCCGGCACTCTCAAGTAAATACCGCTCCCGGGCTTCCCGTCTGCTCCCGCAGACATGCAGTCCGTCCAGACAGCCAAAACTCTCCGACCGCCCGTCGATCACAGGCTTCCATCCGTCCCGGCAATCTTCTCCACCGCTTCCTTGATATAATCGCCCAGTTTCCGGCTCTCCACTCCCATCACCTGGGCGCTGCAGCGGTTCATGGGGATCAAAAGGATCCTTGCATCGCTGGAAGCCACCGCTTCCGCCATTTTGGGCGTAATCTCCCCCAGCATGGCATTTGCCATCACAATGCCCATGGGGCCCACGATCACATCGGCATTTCGACTGTTATAGACCACCGCGTTTTCACCGGTGGCGCCCAACGCCGTGCCGCCCTTCATCATATTGGAGGTTGCCGCAGCGTTGGTTCCGACAGCGACCAGCTCCGCCGCCGGATAACTCAGGCGTATTTCTTCAATCAGGCTGCGGCCCACGCCGCCCCCCTGACCATCCATTACCATGATCCTCATTTTCCAAAGCCTCTCTTTTTCCACGCCGCACTGCCGCCTTCCGGGGCGCCAAAACGCATTCTTTTTGCGTGCCTGAAAAATCATCCCTGCCATCTGCACGCCCCATTCTGCGTTATTTTTCGCCGAATTCAGGTAACAATAGCCCGCATGCGATCATCCGGCAAATTATCTGTAAGATAATTTAATCTCCCACAAACCGTGACCCACCTCTGGCAGAAAGCATTTTTCAAACACGCCCTGATACGAAAACATTGTACCATGATCACAGACCGATCATGGTATAGATGGCCATTCGACCGTTTCCTATTACAGAATAAGGATGTGTTTATTGTACCATGAACAACCTCTCCTGTCCAAGGATTTTCACAAAGTCCTTGACATTTCACCCTGTATTGAATAGAATATTTCCAGAAAATCGTTTTATGAAAAAACGGCGCATTTAGAAAAATGCCATGCATCAAAAAATACTTTAAATTTAGAACTGACTGAACTGACTATCAGGAAGCGGCATAATCCGTTTCCTGTAAGGAATATTTAAAATCAAGGCAGCACAGGGTTTCTGTCCTATAGCACATGATCCAACACGCCAGGAAGGCTTGCGGCTCTCGGAAAAGGGCCTTTGCCTTTGTGGCTTTTTATATGTGCATATGCCGGCATTCCTCTGCCCTGCCAGAAAAAGCGAGGTATCTGCAATGAAAAAAACAACACAAATGACTCCTGTTACCAAATGCGCGTTGACAGCCGTATGCATGGCGCTGTGCGTAGTCCTTCCCATGGCACTCCACGCCATCCCCAACGCAGGCAAGCTGTTCTCTCCCATGCACATACCTGTGCTCCTCTGCGGGCTGCTGTGCGGCTGGCAGTACGGGCTTGTGTGCGGCCTTGCCGGTCCCGTGCTCTCCAGCATGCTGACCAGCATGCCCCCCATGGGAACACCCACACTGTACGGCATGATCATCGAACTTGCAGTATACGGGCTTGTGACCGGGCTGATGATGAAGCTCGTACACACCGGGAAACAGACTGCAGACCTGTATATCAGCCTTGTGACTGCCATGCTCGCGGGACGGGTTGTCGGCGGGCTCTCCAAGGCACTGTTCTTCTCCGCAGGCTCCTACACCTTCGGCGCATGGGCATCCGCCTATTTTGCATCCGGCTTCCCCGGTATCCTCACACACCTGATCCTGGTCCCGGTCCTGTACCTTGCCCTCTGCAAGGCGCACCTTGTTCCTGCACGGTACGCAAAGCCATAAGTCCCGCCCCAGGCAAGGAGCCCTCAAACCGGAAATGCCCCAAAGGGGGCGGGATTTGACTCAATATCTTTTTCTGTCCTTCAGCTCCCGATATAAAAGACAGTAATTCTCATACCGCAGCCTGCTGATCTTTCCCTCCGCCACGGCATCCTTCACCCCGCAGCCAGGCTCACTCACATGGGCACAGCCGCCGAACCTGCAGTTCCTTTCATAAACTGCAAACTCCGGATAATACCGCGCCAGCTCATCCTTCTCCAGGTCAAAGAGCCCCAGGGAGCTGAAGCCCGGCGTGTCAAGGATGTACGTGCCCTTCCCGGCGGCGATCAGCTCCGAATGCCGGGTGGTATGCTTCCCGCGCTGAATCCTTAAGCTGATCTGCCCTGTCTGCATGACAACTGCTGACTGCAGACAGTTTACCAGGGAGGACTTTCCCACGCCGCTGGGCCCCGCCACAACGGTAGTCCTGCCAGCCAGCATCTCTCTCAGGCTGTCGATGCCGCAGCCCTCTGCCGCACTGACATTGACCACACGGTAGCCACAGCCTTCATAGATCCGCCGGTAGCCCTCCCCGGCGTTCTCCCCGTCGATGTCTTTTTTATTAAAACAGATAACACAGGGAACCTCCTGCTGCTCCATCATGATCAAGAACCTGTCCAGCAGGTTAAAGTTAGGGCTGGGCTTCACGATGGAAAAGATCACCAGCGCCTGGGACACATTGGCTACCGCCGGGCGGACCAGCTCGCTCTGCCGCGGGAGCAGCTCCACAATGCTGCCCAAAAGCTTCTCTCCATCCAGGACTTCCATCTCCACATCATCCCCCACCAGAGGCCTGCGGTGGTCTTTGCGGAAAATTCCCTTCGCTTTGCATTCATATATACCGGATCCGGCACTTTCCCCCTGGCCGCCATCCACATGCACATAATAAAAGCCCCCGATTCCCTTGACTATCTTTCCCCTCATCTGTCCGTCCTGACCCCCATACCGTCACAAATCCTTTCTTACTACAGCTTTTTCGTCCACCATATGTTCTTTTTATCCGTTAATTCAGACCACCCTCCCGCGAAGCGGCATGTACCCCCATGCCGCCAAGCATGTATTTTACAGCCTCTATGGCAGTCCCTGCCAGTTCAACCTGCCCTCTCCCGGTAATTCTCATATTTGCGCCATCTGTATAATTTTTACCAAGCCGGGCAATCTGACAGGCTGACCTATTGTATACAACCCTACATAAGCCTTGTAAAAGGCAGACACCTTTCCCTTATACTTGGTCCGCTATACCGGCGTTTATCCCCTTTTGTATATATGATAAGGCAAGTTCCTCCTGCTCACTGCTTCTGCGCAGCAATTCAATGATATAATTTCTTTTTTCTTTCAAAATCCTGGAATCCCCGAAAAATGAGTCACGCTGGTGAGCAATAGTCGCTATTTCTGTTGCAGAGGAGATAATGTCATTATATTGCGCGATTGCCAGACTCATTAACTCCTTATCAATACCTGGAATAATGTTGGTACATAATTCAAAAAACTGCTTCGTCCGCAGTTTATTTTCATAATGAATAAATGCATGTGGGTAAATACATTTCATTTGGGCTGCATTCCTTTGATTTTCTTCCCTTAACAGGTCACACCAATTTCGGTAAATCACCAGACCATAGCCCTGCATTTTATTTTTCCCACGATGGTCGTTATTTCTTAACAGTGTCAGCCCTCTAAGAAGCGCATTAACACATGCCTTTGCCACCGGCATTTTTTCATTTGCAGGTTTTAGGATCATCAAATCGCAGTCAGCCTTGTACCAGCCTGCATACTGGTTAAGCCGGTCAAAGTTTATCCCTGCATTTTTTTGATCGTCTCCATCTAAAAAACCCAATCCTTTTAAAATCTGTCCGTGACCGGAAAACCCGATCGCAAAAACAGTATCCACATATTCTTTTGGGAGAATGATGACAGGATAACCGTGTTCAATCTGTTCGCAGGCAAAAGCAATAAATTCTTCTTCCGAATAATCTGTTTTTTTATATATCTCATAATCCAGCCCATAGATTAAAAAGCTGTCATGAACCCATTCATCAGGTGCATAAGAATACCCAAAACATATATTAGTGATCGCTGACTGTAAAATGTATTCTTCATCATCGTTGATCTGACAGTCCTTACTATCCCTGCGCGGCTCCAATCCAAAAAACAATTTTACCGCAGCCAAAAGAGAAGCAGATGAAATGCTTTTGGGCCATTGGGAACCGGAAAAATCAGCTACAGCTATCCGTGGCTTAACAAGAAATTCACAGTCAAAATCCATATTGCGTAAAACGCATGAAGACGGGTCAAGTATCCTGTCCACAGAACAATCAAAAAGCTTAGACAGCTCACAAAGCATGGGGACTTCTGGCACTGCCTTACCGTTCTCCCATTTGCTTACGGCCTGAGGTGAAACATTTAATTTTTCTGCCAGTTGTTCCTGTGTAAAGCTTTGTCTCATGCGCAGATGTGCAATCTGCTCCCCCATTTTTTTAGCATCAAACATAATGGTTTTCTCCTTGTTTATCGTCGCAGTTATAAGTTGCGCTATCATTATGGTTGTTATACGCAGTATTGTCCATATCCAATAGGTTGTTTTTTTAATAAAGCCTCAACTCACAGTTGTAAACCTGCTGAATCCCCCAAAAAATCAAAAACCCCCCTACACTCTCGCCAAATTGCGCTTTCCGCTTGATTTTGCGCGGAATCAGGTATAAAATATTTTTGCAACAGTTCAGCCTTCTGCTGAACTGTTACATATTTTTCAGCGGATTGCTCTGCAGCGTTTGACAGGAACGGGGAAATCTGCTACAATAAAAGCACAAAAGGGAATACTGCCGATAGACGGTCAGCCCTAAGAATTAATTACTAACAAAAGTAACCGCAACCTTTGGCTTGGGCGGTTACTTTTTTGTGTGATTTATGTAAGCTATCAAAATCGACACGATGATTCCAAGAATCATCAGAACGACTGTCAGCAATTCATAGTCACTCATAAGCAATCCCCCCTTTCCCGGTTTTACCCGTAGTCAGAGGGGCTGTCCCCTCTGCTGAGAAGGACTGACCGCCTATCCCGTTATGGCAGTACCCCATAGATGTATTTTAGCAGAAAATGTCAGCCCCTGCAAGATACAACTGTATTCTCAATTTTCTTAATCCTTCCAAATGACTGCAAAGGACAGCTTCAACCGCTTCCGGTTTGCCCTCATGTGCCTTGACAATGGTTTCATACGGCAAATACAAAACGCAGGACAAGCAATGCTGTCCTGCGTTTCCAGGAATAGTGGTCTGTGGGCTATCAAATTCTTGCGTGTTACCCTATGGCACATGGGAATCTGCCGCAGGCTTATTGTTCCCTGACAAAAGTAATCCTCCTGGTAAAAGAACGCGGCTCTGCGGTTCCGGGAATATTAATGATCTCCCCCGTCTCAGGGTCAACGGTAGTAGTCCCTCCCTGCACGGCATCATAGGTCATGGTGATCGTCCCCGCCGCGGACTTCAGCCCATAATAATTTGCCGACTGGGGGAAATCGCTGGTGGTCTTCTCCAGAAGCTGCTGCCCGTCATCTGTAACCAGTGTGATCTTCACCTGCGTCCCCGGCACATAGTCAGGTGCCTCCTCCGCCGTGGGAGCCGGTATACTGGCATTACACCTATATGTCGCCTTCTCCGATCCCCGACTGACCTTGATATCTATCCTGGTCCCGGCATCCACATAAGAATCCTGGGAATAACTCTGATAACAGATTATATCTTCTGCATATTCCGAGCTATATACATAGCTCACATCCCCGATTTCCAGCCCTTTCTCCACCGCAGCCACAGTGCCGTCCATCTCGGAAAGCCCGATCAGCTTGGGGACAGGCACCTTTCCCCTCCCCTGGCTTACCGTCAGCGTAATATTGCTGCCCTTAGGCGCCATGGTCCCGACATTCGGCACCTGGGCAATGACAAATCCCTCCGCAATGTCGTCAGAAAAACCGTCCATCTTTGTGACGGTGAAACCCATTGCTTTAAGCCTGCTCTCCGCGTCCGCATAGGATTCCCCCGTCACCCTGGGCACTTCCTGCGCACTTACGCCCAGGCTGGCAGTCAGCGTCACGGTACTCCCCGCAGGAAGCTCTACATCCGTCGCCACATCCGCTCCGATGACCAAGCCTGCCTCCGTATCCTCGGATTCCTCGTACCTTACCTCCGCCACAAGACCCTGTACTGCAAGCGCACTCCTGGCATCCTCCACGCTCTTTCCCTTGACGTCCGGCATCTTTACATAGGTGTCTCCAACCTGTGACCCGCCAGGACTGCCTGCGGAAGACGTCCCGGAAGGATCCTGGTTCCCCTCTCCGGAATTTCCAAAAAACCTCACTGCCAGGATCACCACGATGATGCAGATGATGATGCCGGCAATAACTGCCAGGACAGTCGTGACTCTCTCCAGCCGGGGATTATAGTCATATTCATCCCCATCCTCATACTCGTCCCCGCCCTCCTCGTACTCAGACAACTCGTCCTCATTCAGGATAAGTTCATCCTCCCGGGCATATTCCTCTCCCTCCTGATATGCCGTCCTGCGCTTGATCTGTTCAATCTCGCTGTCTGTGATCATCCGCGTACCGCCTTCCATATCCGGGGTATTCTGCACCACGAAATACTCATCCGGATTCATCAGCGACTGTTTCAGATCAGCCACCAGCTCCTGCATATTCTGGTAACGCCTGTCCGGCGACTTCTGGCAGCACTTTATCACGATTCCCTCCACACTGGCAGGGATTTCCGGCACGAAATCCCTGGGAGACGGAAGCTCCTCCTGGATATGCTTGATGGCGATCGCCACTGTAGTCTCTCCGTTAAAAGGCACCCTTCCGGTGAGCATCTCAAATAAAGTAATGCCAAGGGAATAGATATCGCTTTTTTCGTCACTGTAACCGCCCCTGGCCTGCTCCGGGGAGGTATAATGGACAGAACCCATGACATTGGAGGTGATCGTATTGCTGGTCGCCGCCTTGGCGATACCAAAATCCGTCACCTTTACCTTGCCTTCCTTGGAGATAATGATATTCTGAGGCTTGATATCCCTGTGTATGATATGGTTGTTATGCGCCGCCTCTATGCCCATACTGACCTGTATCGCAATGCTGACTGCCTCCTTGTAGGACAGCCTCACCTTTTTTTCGATATATTTCTTGAGGGTGATTCCCTCCACCAGCTCCATGACAATATAATGGATACCGTTTTCCTCTCCCACATCGTAAACATTCACAATGTTAGAGTGCATCAGCCCGGCCGCCGCCTGGGCTTCCACGCGGAATTTTGAGACAAAATTGGCATTCTCGCTGAACTCCTGTTTCAGCACCTTCACCGCCACAAAGCGGTTGAGCTTATGGCACTTCGCTTTATATACATCTGACATTCCGCCGGTGCCAATCTTTTCCAATATCTCATACCGGTCGCCTATCATCATTCCTATCTTAACCATACATAATCTCCGTTCTGAGTCAGTCAACAGCCCCGCTGCAGGCAGCATGGCAGCGATCGGCATCCTTCACAGGCTCTATCAGAATAACACTGATATTGTCGCTGCCTCCGCGCTCATTGGCTGCCCATACAAGCTTCTCTGCCTTTTCCACGATATCCCTTGAACTCTCCAGTATCATCCTGATTTCTTCGTCTTCCAGCATATTCGTCAATCCGTCCGTACACATCAGGACGATGTCGCCCTCCTCCAGGGTTACATGGAAATAGTCGATGCGGACCGTTTCTTCAGGTCCTACCGCCCTGGTGATGATATTTTTATGTTCGTTATTCCTGGCCTCCGCCCTGGGTATGCCGCCTCTCTGGACCATCTCCTCCACCCAGGAATGGTCTCTCGTAACCTGTATGATCTCTCTGCTGTTCTCCACATAAAGCCTGCTGTCCCCCACATTTGCCACAAAGAGCTCCCTGCCCCTGCAGACGGCGGCAACAATGGTTGTACCCATACCCTCCAGATCAGGCCGGTTCTTCGCCTCCTGGCGCACACGGGTATTTGCCGCCAGGATCGCCTCCTCCAGGATCAGCCGGGGTTCTGTCTCCACCGAGACGGAAATCTTTTCCACGATAGTCTCCACGGTCATCTTAGAAGCATAATCTCCTGCATTGTGTCCGCCCATTCCGTCCGCCACCAAAAATAAATTCGGCAGCATGCCTACCTGCTGCTCCGATGTGAAGACATAATCCTGATTCATTTTTCTCTTTTTTCCTATATCAGTTATGGAAAACGTCTTTAACACGTTTCTTTTCCTCCGCAAAACATAACTCTTATGCCGCCTGACAGCCGTAAATCCCGCAAAAGATCCCCATGTCTGCTAAATATATTTTTCCAATAAATGCATTTAGTATTCTATCACACTAAGATCAAAAGGACAAGTCACATTTCCCGTTCGCCGGTAACAGTCCAGGCGGCGACCGACCTGAAAAAATCCCTCTGAAAGCGTGCCTGCTGACTTTCAGGGGGAATTCATATGCCTGCGGCGCAGCTGCCCGCAGGCGCCGTCGATATCCCTGCCCATTTCCCTTCTGACCGTGCTGTTTATTTTTTCTGCCTCCAGTTTCTTTTGAAAAGCACGTATCCTGGCGCCCTCTTACTGCACGAAATCCCGCTCCTTTATAGGGTTCACAGGGATCAGGTTCACATGACAGCGAAGGGGTCCCGCCAGCGCAGCCAGCCTGGCGGCATCCTCGTCTGTATCGTTGACTCCGCCCACCAGGCTGTACTCAAAAGTAATCCGTCTGCCTGTCTTCTCAAAATAATAAGCGCACGCCTCCATCAGCTCTTTAATGGAGTATCGGTTGGCAATGGGCATCAGCTCTTTCCGCTTCCCGTCCGCAGCGGCATGCAGGGACAGGGCAAGGGTGAGCTGCAGCTTCTCGTCTGCCAGCCTGTACATTTCCGGCACAATGCCGCAGGTTGACACAGTGACGTTCCTCTGGCTGATATGCAGCCCATTCTCATCCGTCAAAAGCCTGATGAATTTCAGCAGGTTGTCAAAGTTGTCCAGGGGTTCTCCCGTTCCCATCACCACCACATTGGACACCCGCTCTCCCGTAAGCAGGGTGATGGTATAGACCTGGTCCAGCATCTCGGAAGGGCTCAGGTTCCTCTCCAGCCCGTCCAGGGTGGAGGCGCAGAACCTGCAGCCCATTCTGCAGCCCACCTGCGAAGAAATGCACACGCTGTTCCCGTGCCTGTATTTCATCCAGACGCTCTCCACCACATTCCCGTCAGATAGCCCAAAGAGGAATTTCCTGGTGCCGTCCAGCCCTGACTGCTGCACACGAACCTCCTCAAGGGCTGTATAGTCATAACGCTCCCGGCATTTTTCCCGAAAGGCTTTGGACAGATCCGTCATCTCATCAAAGCCTCTGGAAAGCTTCACATGCATCCAATCATAGAGTTGTTTTGCCCGAAAAGCCTTCTCTCCAAGACCTGTGATCTCCTCTGTCAGTTCCTCAAGGCTCAGGGATTTGATATCTGTCCTTTGTTCCATTTCTAACCATACTCCTCCCGCCATCCGCGAGTTAATTATCCTGCTGCAGGCACTAAAGTTGTGCCGACGCTGGTTTTTCTCTGCTGGAGGCTTCGCTTTGCTGCCGACACTGCTTCACTCTGCCGCAGGCTTCGCTTTGCTGCCAACACTGCTTCACTCTGCCGCAGGTTTCGCTTTGCTGCCGACGATGCTTCACCCTGCCGCAGACTTCACTGCCTGTACCGGGCAGCATCTTCCGTCGGCCGACGAAAGCGCGCAATGAAAAAGCCGTCGCACTCCATAAATCCCGGCAGAAGCTGGATACAGGCGGCGGCTTCCGCCTCCGTAAGCCCGCCGCACGCCGCGCTTCCCATTTCCGACTGCCCACGCCCCTCTGCTGCCGCGCCTCCTGCTTCCGGCTGCCCACGCCCCTCTGCTGCCGCGTTTCCCGCTTCCGGCATCTTTCCGCCGCTCTGCATGGGCTCCTTACTCCTCAGGGCAGCGACCCGTTCCTTCTGTGCCAGCACTGCCTCCGGCAGGATGCCCTCCAGGGATACCGGCTCAAAACCAAGCTCCCCCGCAATAAAACGCACCATGTCCTCATTTTCTGCCCTATGTATGGTACAGGTGCTGTAGAGAAGCGTCCCGCCAGGCTTTACATAAGCCGCGGAAGCCGCGACAATCCGTCTTTGCAGCTCAACAAGCCGTTCCATATCCGTCTCTGAAACCCGATATTTGATATCGCGCTTCTTGCCCGTCACTCCAAGACCCGAACAGGGCACATCCAAAAGCACCACATCCGCCCTGCCCACAAGCTCCCCGTCCGTCTGCTGTCCGTCAAACACCTGGATTTCTATATTATCCGCCCTCATCCGCTCCGCATTCTCACAGATCAGGGCTGTCTTTTCCTCCGATACGTCCCTGGCAAGCACTCTGCGCGCCTTTTCCGAGGCAAGGAGGCTCTTTCCTCCCGGCGCGGCACACACGTCGACCACAAAATCCCCATCCTTCAGCCCTGCCGCCTCCACTGCAAGGGCCGAGCTCACATCCTGCACCAGGAAGCTCCCTTCTTCATAGCCGGGAAGCCTTCTGATATTATCTGCGTGTTTCAGGAAAAAGCAATAGGGAAGGTATCCGCTGGGCGTAATTTCCACCCCCTGCTCCCGAAACAGCTCCAGGTACTCCCGCCGCCTGCCGTCAGACAGGCGGGTGCAGAAGCGCAGGCACACGGAATGTTCCTTCAAAAGCCCATCCAAAAGCGTCTCCGTAATTTTCCTCCCGTATTCTTCCAGCCACAGTCCCACGATCCATTCCGGCATGGAATACTTCACGGAAAGGTATGTTACAGGCTCCCTGCCCTGGTCCGGAAGGGGCAGGCTGTCCTTATTTCTGGATAGATTGCGCAGCACGCCGTTGACAAAGCCCCTCAGGTTCTTAAATCCTCTCTTTGCCGCCAGCTTACATGCCTCATCGCACGCCGCTCTGTCCGGCACAGTGTCCATGTAAAGCAGCTGATAAGCCCCCAGCCGCAGAAGACATCTGATCAAGGGCTTCATTTTATTCACTGGCACGGAGGAAAGGGCATTTAAATAATAGTCCAGCTCCAGCCGCCTCTCTATCGTGCCCTCGGTAAGGCGCTTGAAAAAAGCCTTGTCACGGCCCTCCAGATAATCGTACTTGTCCAGCACATCCCTGATCAGCCGGCTGGAAAACCCTGCTCCCGCCTCATGCCCGTCTTGTGTTTTTTCGACATTCTTTTTTTCCAGCGCCAGGAGCACATCCAACGCCAGTTCCCTGATATTCTCCGCCACTGTCAGTCATCCCTTCTGCGCCCGCCAAACAATAGAACCAGCCTAAGCAGCTGCAGTATAGAGGATGCCGCTGCCGCCACATAAGTCAGCGCCGCCGCTGTCAGCACCTTCTTGCAGCCCTGGTTCTCACTCTGGGACACCAGCCCGTACTGTTCAAGCTTTGCCACCGCCCTGGAAGAAGCGTTGAACTCCACCGGCAGGGTCACGAGCTGAAAGAGCACCGCAAGGGCAAACGCCCAGATCCCGATCTGTATCAGGATCTGATTCCAGCTCAGTATCACGCCCAGAATAATAATCGGAAGCCCCAGGCTGCTGCCGATGTTTGCCACCGGCACCAGAGCGCTCCTGATGTTTATCAGGGCATAACCCTTTGCATGCTGGATAGCGTGCCCGCACTCATGTGCCGCCACACTCACCGCCGTCACGCTGGGCTCATTATAATTCCTGTAGGACAGACGCACCGTGTTGGTGCGCGGGTCATAATGGTCGCCGCTGTCCTCCCGCAGACATTCTATCTGCACATTGTACAGTCCCTCGTTATTTAAAATACGCTGTGCCGCTTCCGCTCCGGTAATGCCGGTACTGTTGCGCACCCTGCTGTACTTGTTCATCGAACTGTTCACCAGCGCACTGGCGCCAAGGCACAGCACCATGCCGATGATAACCAGCAAATATGTGGGATCCCAATAATAATAAAAAGGCATATCAATTTCTCCTAATATAAGTCCCGTTTCGAGACTGTTTATAGTTCCCGCCTGCAGGAACCTGCTATGATTTATCGTACTGCGTTGCGCAACGCATTACTACCTTCCCAGCACTTCTCCGGGCTGCATCCTCACGCCCCGCAGAAACTCCTGCGCGTTCATCCTCTTTTTCCCTTCCAGCTGCATCTCCAATATACGCAGCGCCCCTTCACCTGTGGCAACCCACACCGCATCCTTCTCCACCCTCAGGATTTCTCCCGGTTTCGGGATACCTGAACCGCCATAGGGACCCAAAGCCCCATCATCCAGACAGCTGTCCGGTTCCAGCACAGGCGAATCTGACACTGCCGACACTACAGGCTCCGCGCGCCAGATTTTAAGCTGCTTTCCCTGATAGCTCGTAAAGGCGCTGGGCCAGGGCGTCACTCCCCGGATCAGCCTGTCTAAGGCCACCGCAGGCTTTGCGAAATCCAGCCTTCCAAACGCCTTTTCAATCAGGGGCGCGTAGCAGCTCAGGGCGTCCTCCTGCTTCTTGGGAACCAGCTTCCCCTGCTCCAAAAGCGCCAGCGCCTCCGTGACTGCCACCCCTCCAAGCACCATCAGCTTGTGGTGCAGCGTCTCATAGTTGTCATCCGCCTCGATGGGAATGCTCTTTTTGTACAGCATATCCCCCGTGTCCAGCCCCGCGTCCATCTGCATGATGGTGACGCCTGTCTCCTTCTCACCGTCTATGATCGCATGCTGGATAGGTGAGGCTCCTCTGTATTTTGGCAGCAGGGACGCATGGATATTCAGGCAGCCATACTCAGGGATATCCAGGATCTCCTGGGAAAGGATCTGCCCAAACGCCGCCACAATATAGATATCCGCCGGATAAGCTTTAAGCTCCGCAACCGCCTCTGTAGTCTTGATACGCTTAGGCTGCATCACGGGTATTCCCGCCTCCTGTGCGCAGACCTTCACAGGCGTGGGCACAGGCTCCCCGCTCCTTCCCTTCGGTTTATCCGGCTGCGTCACCACTGCCGTCACCTTATGCCCTGCCTCAAGCAGTGCCTTCAACGCTCCGGCCGCAAAGTCCGGAGTCCCCATAAACACTATTTCCATCTCTGATCTTACCTATTCAAAATCCTTTTTTTCAAGGTCTTCCGCCTTTCTATTTATTCCCGCGGGCAATGAGTCATCAGTCCAAGGAAGTAAACTTCCTTAAAGTTTACTTCTCTGGGACCTTGACGAATGCCGCGAGGGTCAAAAACCCCGCAGCTTGCTGCGGGGTTTTTGATTCCCCTGTCCGATCGTTGTTGCCGCTCATGACTTCACCGTTCATGGCAGCCAGGCATTACTGCTCACTCCTCTTCCTCGTCATACTCCACATCCTTCAGCGGTCCCTCCACCTTCTCCACGTAGAGATGACCGTCCAGATGATCCAGCTCATGGCAGACAGCACGTGCGAGAAGCTCCGTGCCCTCCAGCTCAAAAGGCTTCATATTCACGTCCAAAGCCGCCACTTTCACATAATTCGGACGCGTCACCTGGCCGGACTTGCCCGGGACGCTTAAGCACCCCTCCTGCCCTACCTGTTCCCCGCTGGACTCAACAATCCTGGGATTGACAAGAATATGCGGTTCCTCCCCGGTGACATCCACCACTACCACTCTCTTTAAAACTCCCACCTGAGGCGCTGCAAGCCCTACCCCGTTGGCCTCGTACATGGTATCCAGCATATCCTCAATAAGCTCCCTGATGCGGGGCGTCATCTCTGTCACCGGCCTGCATTTTTTTGTGAGCACTTCCTCTCCGATTTCCCGTATGTTCCTGATTGCCATTTTCCTGTCCCTTTTATCCTTTCTTTGTCTGTTCTTTTATCATGTGCTGTCTGACCACGGAGCCTTCTGCCTGTTCTTCTCCATGCGCTGTCTGACCACGGAGCCTTCTGCCTGTTCCTCTCCATGCGCTGTCTACCACCGACGTTGCTTCGGGTCATTCCGCCTGCCGCATCCGACTCCGCTGCAAAGCTCACCATACATCATAATGTATTCATGGGGTCAAAGTCAAACTGTACTGTCTCCTGTTTCAGCTCAATCCCCTGCAGCGCCTCCTCCAGAGAATCCTTTACCTGTATCAGTGTACCATAATTTGAACATTTCACATAGAAGACAAATCTAAAAATATCATTAATTCTTCCGATAGCTGCAGGCGCCGGCCCAAGAAGCTGCATTTTACCGGCCTCTGCGCCGGAATTTACCCTGCCGGCGCGCCCTGCCAGCCATCCGGCAAGCCTTATCCCCCGGTCTTCTTCCCTGGCAAAGACCTGTACCGCCAGCAGGTGCGACACGGGAGGATATCCCATCATTTCCCGAAATAAGATATCTTCCTCATAAAAACCCTCATAATCCTGCTTTGCCGCATGGACCACCGCGTAATGGTCAGGCTGGTAGGTCTGGATGACCGCCTCCCCAGGAAGGCTTCCTCTCCCTGCCCTGCCCACTGCCTGGGTCAGCAGCTGGAAGGTTCGCTCACTCGCATGATAATCTCCCACACTTAAGGACAGGTCCGCCGCCAGCACCCCCACCAGGGTTACTCTGGGAAAATCATGCCCCTTGACGATCATCTGCGTGCCGATGAGCACATCCGCCTCCCCATTGTAAAACGCCGACAGGATCTGCTCATAGCTGTCCTTTGTCCTGGTGGTGTCCGCGTCCATCCGCAGGGTGCGCACATTTGGATACAGCTCCTTCAGCTTTTCTTCTATCTGCTGGGTCCCCGCCTTGAAGCCGCTGATATATTTAGAGCCGCACTCCGGACAGACCCCAGGTTTTATCTCGCTGTAGCCGCAGTAATGACAGATCAGCCTGCCGTTTTTGTGCTCCGAAAGAGACACATCACAGTGGGGACATTTCATCACATGCCCGCAGGCCCGGCAGGAGACAAAGCCCGCATAGCCCCGCCGGTTCAGGAAAAGTATGCTCTGCTCCCCCTTCCCCAGCCTGTCAGACAGAAGCTCCTGCAGCTTTCTGCTGAAAATGGACCGGTTCCCCTCCCTCAGCTCCTTCCGCAGGTCTACGGTATAAACCGTGGGCAACTGCCCTCCGGTAAGCCTCTCTTTCAAGGTAAAAAGCCGATATTCTCCCTTCCCCGCCCGATAATAAGCCTCCAGCGAGGGCGTTGCCGAGCCCAGCACAAGGCTTGCACCATGGAGCCTGGCAACTTCCTGGGCTGTCTCCCGGGCATGGTACTTGGGAGAGCTTTCACTTTTATAGCTGTTCTCATGTTCCTCATCTATGACGATAATGCCGATCCTGGGAAAAGGAGTAAAAAGCGCGGATCGGGGACCGATGATCACATCGATCTCCCCGTTTTTTGCCCTCTGGCACTGATCATATTTTTCCCCGGCGGAAAGGGTGGAATTCATCACGCTGACCCTGTCCCCGAACCGTCTGTAGAACCGCAGCAGGGTCTGATAGGTCAGGGCAATCTCCGGTATGAGTACGATCGCCTGCCTGCCCCTCTCCGTCATCTCCTGGATGAGCTGCATGTACACCTCCGTCTTGCCGCTTCCCGTGATGCCATGAACCAGATAAGTGCCCGGGTGTCCCCCGTCAAAATCTGCCATCACCTGTTCCACGATGTACCTTTGTGCCTGGCTTAAATCTTTCCTCTTGTCCCCCGCCTGCTCCAGCCTCACAGGGTTCCTGTAGGCAAGGGAGCTGACGACCTTTACCGCTCCGGCCTTTTCCAGGCTCCTTATGGTCTGTGCGGAGACGCCAAGCTTCCCTGTCACCCATTCATAGGGAATGCTCTCCTGCTCCAGAAGCTCCTGCAGGAGACGCTCCTTTGCCACCTGCTTCTTCCGCCTGCTCTCACCCAGAAGGGAAAGGATCTCCTCCCGGCCCATCAGCCGCTGAAGCGTCCTGTGCTCCAGCTTTTTCACAGACTGCCTGGCGGGCAGCACCGTCTTCAGCGCCTGGATCATGGTGGAGCCGTAGTTCCTGCGAAGCCACCCCGCAAGCGCTATCATCCTGTCCTCCACCTCCACGCTGTCCTTGACCAGTCCCTGTATCTCCTTCATCCGTGCCGGATCGAACTTACACTGGCTTCCGATATCCATCACATAACCCTTGATCAGCTTGTTGCCGTTCCCAAAAGGGATTACAACGCACATCCCTGTCTCCAGCACACCGCAGAGCCTCTCCGGCACCCGGTACTGAAAGGTCTTATCCAGTTTCTCATGAGAGATATCCACAATGATATCCGCATAAAGTTCCTGCACCGTTATCCTCCGTATTGCCCATTTTTTCATATCACAGGTGCTGCACCTGTCCCGTCTTTGTCCGTTTCCAGGGCCATATGTCCCGGGCTTCTTACCTATCCTCAGCCCTGCCCATATCCCGGGCTGTCCTCCTGCCCTGCAGGCCCTCCCGAACAGGCAGGCTCAGATATGCTCAAGCCCCGCCTCCAAAAGCTCCTGTATGATAATTCTCTCATCCATGGGATATTTCACGCCCTTTATCTCCTGATAATCCTCATGCCCCTTTCCTGCAAGCACGATCAGGTCCCTTTCCTGCGCGTGGGAGATGGCATAGGCAATTGCCTCCTTCCTGTCGCAGATCTCCATATATTTTCCATCCGTCTTCTCGATCCCTGTTCTGATATCGTCGATGATCGCCTGGGGTTTTTCAAACCGCGGATTGTCCGATGTGATGATGGTGAAGTCCGCCAGCCTGCCGCTGACCTCCCCCATTTCAAAACGCCTCTGCCTGGAGCGGTTGCCGCCGCAGCCAAAGACACAGACCAGCCGCCCCGGTTCGTATTCCTTCAGTGTCCCAAGAAGGCTCTCCAGCGCCATGGCATTGTGGGCATAATCGATCAAAAGAGTAAATTTATCGGAAATCTCCACTTTCTCTATCCGCCCCTTCACCTTTGCGGATCCCAGCGCAGCCTGTATCCCGCCCCGCTCCACCTGAAAATGACGGCATATGGCGATAGCACAGAGGGCGTTGTATACACTGAACCTGCCCGGCGACGGCACATCCACATCCATTTCCAAAAGCCCCGACACATGGAACCGGATGCCCAGGGAGCCGGGGACATGAAGCAGCTCAAGCCCTTCCGCCCGCAGCATGCATCCTTCCCCCATCCCGTAGGTTTCCAGCTCACAGGTATGCCCTTTCGTCACATCTCCCACATGGACATCGTCCCCATTGACGATCCCCACCCTGCACTGCCTGAACAAAAGCCCCTTGCATGCCATATATTCTTCAAAACCGGCATGTTCATTGGGCCCAATGTGATCCGGCTCCAGATTGGTAAAGATGCCGTAATCAAACACGAAACCCTGGGTCCTGTGCTGCTTCAGCGCCTGTGAGGATACCTCCATCACCACGGTGTCCAGCCCCGCCTCCACCATCCGGGCAAAATACTCCTGCAGGCAGTACGACTCCGGAGTGGTATTCTCTGCATGGATATGGGTGTCTCCGATCACTGCCTCAATGGTGCCTATCAGCCCCACACGGGAACCGGTCTGTTCCAGAATTGATTTTACCAGATAGGAAGTGGTAGTCTTCCCCTTAGTGCCGGTGATGCCGATGGTCCTTAGCTTTTCCGCCGGATGCCCAAACCAGGCAGCAGAGATAAAAGCCAGGGCATAACGGGTGTCCTCCACCAGGACCACCGTCACATCAGTATCCTTCACTGCCTCCACAGGCCTTGACACCACCAGCACCGATGCGCCTTTTTCCACCACCTCAGCCCCGTAATCGTGACCGTCATAAACCGCCCCCACCGTACAGACAAAGAGAGTCCCCTGCTTTTGTACCTTTCTGGAATCATAGGCAACCGCCTCTATGTCCACGTCCGTATTTCCCTGTATGCATTCAAATTCCAGCCCCTGTAAAAGCTGTATTAATTTCATGACGCTTAACCATCTCCGATCTCATTTATTTTTACACTTTATTTTACTCTACTTTGAGGATTTCTACCACCCCCTTTTTCCCTATTTTATGTCAATCAGGCAGAAGGCTGGCAAGTGTAGTCCAGTTTCGCTGGACACACGCATAAAAAAAGGAATCTCTTCTCGATTTTACAATCGGGAAAAGATCCTTTTTTGCGAAATGCAGCGGCACAAAATGTATTTCCGCAAGACCGTCTATTTTAAACGGAACATACTCGTCAGCTTCTTGAGCAGGCTGGCCTGGGAAGACAGCTCCTGGCTGGCAGCGGCACTTTCCTCACTGGTCGCAGAATTGGTCTGGACTACGGAGGAAATCTGATCAATGCCCTCTGTCACCTGGTTGATAGAGGTGGTCTGGTTTTCCACCGCCTCCACGACAATCCCCATTCTCTCCGTCACTCCCGCAGCGCTCTCGCTGGTGCGCTGCAAAGCTTCTGTTACCATACCCACCACACGGCTGCCCTCAGTGACGGCGGCAATGGAGCTTTCAATCAGATTCTTGGTAGCCTTGGCGGCCTCATCGGACTTGGTCGCCAGGCTGCGCACTTCATCAGCCACCACAGCAAAGCCCTTGCCGGCCTCACCTACCCGGGCAGCCTCCACAGCGGCGTTCAGGGCAAGAATATTGGTCTGAAAAGCTATATTCTCAATGGTAGCAATGATTTTGCTGATTTCCTCGGAGGAGCTGGAAATACGCTCCATGGAGATATTCAGGTTCCTGACATACTCCATGCTGACACCCAGCTGCCCGCCGGCCTGCTCTACAAACTGACCCGCCTCCCTGGTGGCAAGGGCTGTCCGCTGGGCGTTATCTCTGATCTCGTTCATGGTGGCAGACAGTTCCTCTACCGCACTGGCCTGCTCCGTAGCCCCCTGTGCCAGAAACTGCGCGCCGTTGGACACCTGGTCAGAACCGGCATAGACCTGCTCGGCGCTGGCAGCAATCTTGGCCATAGTATCGTTCAGTTTTTCCCCGATGCTTTCCATGGAGTGCCTGATAGATATAAAGTCGCCTACATAATCCTGCTGCACATGGCCGGTCAGATCGCCCTTGGCAATCTTGCCAAGTATGCCGGAAATTTCGTCTATGTAGCCTTTGAGGCGCTGAATCGTTTCCCGGAACATTTGAGCCAATACTCCCACTTCATCGTTGGAGCGAATATTGATATGTATTTCCTCGCCGCTGACCAGGCCAAAATCCCCTTGTTCCAGCCGCCCGGCCGCCTGGGTGATCACCGCCAGAGGGCCGGAAACCCTCTTTTTCAGGTATGCAGCCAGGATTATAATACAAATAAGGACAACAACCCCGCTCACAGCAGCGGAAACCATCACTGACGTCGTAATCTGCCGGTTGACCTCCTCGCTGGAAATACCTGCGAAAATCAGCCCGTTCACATTTCCGTTATCATCCCTTGTGGGGACATAGGAGCAGAGATACTCTTCGTCCAGAATATAGGCATTTCCCACATAAGACTGTCCCTGTTGGAGCACAATGGATGCCAGCTCGTCGGACAACCGGGTCCCTACCACCCGATTCCCGTTCTGGATCACCGTAGTATAAGCCCGGGTAGCCCCTTCAAAAATAGTAAATTCACAGCCCATGCGGCTCTTCAGATCATCCAGCGCCTGGTTCATATCATCGCCGTCGTCCATCTGGCTGAGGACATACGCCAGCATGTTCGTACCGCTGGTACATCTTTCTTTCAACATCTCTGTGGTAAGGTCGCGAAACATGATAATACATACGGCCACTGCAAGGAAAATTGACACTACCTGCATGATGACCACTATGTTACCAATCTTTTGACCGATGCGCCTGTGCTTTCTTCCGCCTCGTCCCTGAGACAACTGATTTTTTTCCATTATCCTTCACCCCGTCTTAAAAACCTGTTTATCCGCAACTCTTTTTATTATAGTGGAAACTGGACACTTTTGCAAGAGGGATTTCCCTTTTGGCTCTAATACCCCTCTTATACTTCCCACATCCAGCAGGGACAGCATTATCGTAATCTGTTCCCACTGACATGTGCCTCCCCTCGCATTAACCTGCCCGGGCACTGCCGCAAAAAGACCCCGGCTTTCACCGAGGTCTTTTCGCTATTTTCTTATGAGGGGGGAGATAGTGAGTTCATCAACTATCTGATATACATATTACAGAAGAAATGTGTCCAAAGTGTGTTCATTCTCTAATCAAAAAATAAAAACAAGATAAAAAAGAAAGAAACAGCACTCAGCAATAATGCTGCATCACAAGCTGCAGCTCGGTTTTTCCTCTGTAGGTGTTTTTTCCCAGCCGATACACCACAGACATCCGGAAAGTCCCCAGCCCTCCATAGAGCTGCGCTGCGCTTTCCACACCATACTTTTCCTCCAGGAACAGGTCAAACCGCTCCAGATCCCCAAAATACACCAGCTGCTTTATGGCGCCCTCCGGCGTCTTTACCTTAAATCTGGCAAAGTTTTTGTTGGCCCCCATCCTGACGCCCGCCTGAAAGATCAGATCCCTCTGGGCAAACAGCGGCTTGGGATTACCCACCCCGAAGGGCTCCAGAAGCTCCAGCTCCCCCGCCAGCTCCTCATCTGCATAGACAAGGGGCATGGGCACATCAATATGCACCCTGGGGATAAAATCCTCCTCGGAAAGCCTGCAGTTTCGGTTCAGCTCCTCCCGGAAGGGCTCAATGTCCTCCTCTTTCATGGACAGCCCCGCCGCCATGGCATGCCCTCCAAACTTGGTGAAATAACGCTTCACCTCCGTCATGGCGTCATACATATGGTAGCCTTCCACAGAGCGCCCGGAGCCCTTGACTCCCTCCTCGCCCTGGGTCAGGATAAACACAGGATGATTGTAACGCTCCCTGACCCTTCCTGCGATAATGCCCGCGAGGCTCTCATGTACCTGAGGCAGAAAAACCACCAACACCTTGTCCCGCTCCATGTGATGTTCCTGTATGTAGCCCTCCGCCTGCGCCACCCCCTTTGAGGTCAGGCTCTTTCTGCTGTCATTTAAGTCCTTCAGCTCCCTGGCCGCGTTCATGGCATCCGCCTTTGTACCGCTCTGCAGAAGCTCCAGCGCCCGCCCTGCGGTGTCCAGCCTTCCGGTTGCGTTCAGGCAGGGTCCCAGCACAAACCCCAGATGATAGACACTCAGCTTCTCCGGCTCAATGCCGTTCACCTCCATTAACGACCTCAGTCCCAGATTGCCTGTATTCCTGAGCCGCGCTAAACCTTCCTTCACAAGAATCCGGTTCTCGTCCTTCAGCTCCATGACATCACAGACTGTAGCCAGCGCCGCAAATTCCAGGAATTCCCCCATGGCAGCCTTGAGCCTGTCGCTGCCCGTCCTCTCCGCCAGCGCCCCCATGACCTTGAACGCCACTGCAGCCCCGCAGATACCTGCAAAGGGATAGCTGCACTGCTCCTGTTTCGGATCTATGACTGCCAGCGCAGGCGGAAGAAGCTCTCTGCGGATCTCCTCCCCGGTCCCCGACTTATCCTCCAGGACAAAAGGCACCTCATGATGATCCGTGACGATCACCTTAATGCCGTAAGAGCCGGCAAGCTCAATCTGCGGCGCCGCGGCAATGCCGTTGTCACAGGTGACGATCATGCCTACCCCGTCCCCGGCAGCCTCCTCGATCAGGCTGTCATTGAGCCCATAGCCGTCATGGATGCGGTGCGGGATCGCCGTGTCCACCCTTGCCCCCAGAAGCTGCAGTCCCCTTGTCAATATGTAGGACGAACAGATGCCGTCCACATCATAATCCCCGATGACACGGATAAACCGCCCCTCCGAGACTGCCTCCAGGATCTCAGCAGCAGCCTTGTCCATATCCTTCAAAAGCCAGGGGGAATAGCAGTCTTCAAGTGACCCATGCAAAAATTTTTGAACCTGCCCTTCCTCTGTCAGATCCCTGTTCCGCAGGATCCTTGCCAGTATGGGGCTGATGCCGAATTGCCGCCCCCACGCCTCAAAATCAGCCTTTTTTGCCGCAACAAACCATTTTTCCTGTTCCATTCTCCAATCTCCAGCAAAAGCCGTTTCGTCCCTTTTATCCCACCACTCCTGATACATATTCGATAGAGGTAATGTCATCTCCGCCAAAGATAAAATTCAGCTTCATGCCGCCCTTCTCATACGAAATCCTGTTATCGCTTTCCTCGCTGGCCTGCCCATACGCCTTGATGATATCCGCCCTGGTCTTGGACAGGTCGATCCCCTCGGGGGTTGCTACCGTATCATCCTTTAAGATTATATATGCGATCCTGTTCTTCTCCCCGTCCGGATAAGTCTCTATCTCATAAGAGCCGTAACTGTACACATATGCGGTTCCCTGGGCGGCGCAGCTGGGCGCCTCAAAGACACTCTTTGCCTCCCCCAGTTCAGGGACAAGCTCATTCATATCCATATCCACCCCCAGAGTGACGCCGTTTATCTCAAACAGGTATCCCGCCTGCTTATCTGCCTCACTTCCGGAGGGCGTGCTTCCCTGCCCGCTGCTCTTGTCATCATCTGGACCCGGCTTTGAACTGCACCCTGTCAGCGCAAAAGAAAACGCGATGCCCGCCACAAGCGCCGCGGCACACACTGCCTTCTTTGTCCTCATACCCATTAACTTTAACTCTCTCGTTTTCATGTTCATTCTCCTTTATGATAATTATTCGCCACCTGTGACAGACTGTTCTGTCTCTGCATTTCACCGCTCCCGGCATGCGCTCTCATTTAAAACAGTATATATTACTCTGTAATCCCTCTCTTTGTCAACATTTCAGGCTTGCAGCAGGACCTTTGATTATCTGGCGGACTGCAGGCCATAAAACTTTTTCTGCCGCTCAATCTCCGCCCGGTAGTCGGCGAGCTTCTTCTCCCACTCCCGCTCCAGGGCTTCTTCTCCGCGCCGGCTCTCCAGCCCGCAGTCCCTGGCAAGGATTTCCCCGAAGTATCTGCTGAGCTTCTCCGCACCCCACAGGTTCAGATGCAGTCCCCCGTCATAGGTGTCCTCGTTAAAGTCCAGCCCGATCTCCTCCGTCACCTCAAGAAAATTGTAATATTTCAAGCCATGCCCTGCGGCGTAGTCCTCCATCTGCTGCTCCCACTGATCATACCAGTAAGGGTAGAGGCTGGGCGCCTTGACCAGCACCAGCTCCACATCATTTTCCCGGCAAAGCTCCGTCATCATATCCAGATATTTATAGGCATTATCTCCAAACTGATAATCCGCCAGCGGCCTTCCCGCAGGAACATTCTCCGCAGGAAGCGCATCCACCCTCATATAATAGCCGTTGAAGGTGACATCCTCCTTCTTCCAGAAGTATTTGAAATCCTCCGGTATCAGCTGGTTCCATCTGCTGTGATAGCGCAGGATGGGAAAGACATATTCAATAAAGCTCTCCTCCTCCGTCATGGAGGCCAGGATGCTTTTCACCTTGGGCATGGACCATTTCATCCCGTCCAGGGTCATCCTGTTATAGCTCTCCTTCTGGGGCTCATTGTATTTTAAAGAGAGGATGTTAAACACAACCACCTCCGGCTTCTCGTATTTGAAGGTTTCCTCCATCAGATAATAGGACTGCCAGATCAGCTGCTCCGCGCTCCCCCGGATATAGCTGTTGATCCCGTACTCCTCCCACAGGACCGCCGGAGAAATATTTTCGTACAGCTCGCAGTCTCCGATAAAGATGACATCGTGATCCTTCCTCTCATCATAGTATTCCTGGATCATGCCGCCTTCCAGCACGTCATCCATATACTTGGGCATCAGCAGCCTCTGCAGGGCTGCCAACACCGTCCCCAATATGAATATCGTAACTATCCACCTTACTATTTTCCTGCCCATATCCTCCATGCCTTTCCGAAGCCTGCGAACCCGGGCTCACAGACACAGCTCCGCCATATTCCGCATTGATACCTTTTATGTCCGCCCCGGCGAACATTATGGAAATTAATTTCCATAATCACCCTCGCGCAAGCTTCAACAGAAGCCCTCTTAAACTGTGATCAATTCACGGTATCCTGCCTTCAGCCTTCCGCAGCCCTCCACTGCACACTTTGCCATCAGCTGCATGGCGTCCAGGTATCCTGCGCCTATCCCATAATTTTCCCGCACAACCGACAGCTCCGTGCAGCCGAGAATGATCACCTCCGCCCCAGCCTTCTGCAATTCCTCCGAAGCTGCCCGGAAACGCTCCATCTCCACCGGACGGTTCGCCTTCACATTCTCATATATGATGTGCATCACGTCCTGCTGCCTCTCTGCCGACGGCACTGCCAGGCTGCAGCCGCTTTTCTCAAAGACCCTCTGGAACAGCCTGCTCTCCAGCGTCCCTGATGTAGCCATGAGTCCCGCACACCGGATATTCCTCCGGACAAGGTACGCGCAGATCTCATGAATGATATCTATGATCTCCGCCTGAATCTCACGGGACAGCCTCTCATAAAAGTAATTTGCAGTAATACAGGGGATTGCGATGACCTCCGCCCCCTGCTCCGCCAGCTTTTTGCCTATCCCTATCATCTCCGGCGCAGGGTCCTGACTGCTCTGTCCCAGGATAAACCTGGTCCTGTCCGGTATCTGGGGGCAATTATATATGATCATTTCTATATGCTCCTGATCCGTAACTGCGTCTGTCATCTCGATGACCATCTTCATAAACAGCGCCGTAGCCATGGGGCCCAAGCCGCCAATAACGCCCAGTTTCCGCATTTTATTTTTACCCCTTTTTGTCTCAGAATCTGTCATTTCACTTCCAGACATATACTCCGGCGTGCTCTCGGCACACACCAGCCTGCTACTTTATCTCCGGATAGAGATCCCTGTTATAATTGTGTGAATTATCATTGGCCAGGGAATATTCCATCAGCTCCGCATCTGTCTTGTAAAAGAAGGTGGAGCCGTCCTTTCTCCGGCAGGTATCAAAGTGGTGCCAGCCATCCCCCAGGTCGATCAGATTCCAATAATGCATGGTATCCGACGGGATCTTTTCGATATCCATATTAGGGATCCCTGCCCTGGTCAGCAGGCATTTCGCCGTAGCCGCATACACATAACAGTCACCCTTCCGCTCCACAATGCCATTGTAGGCGCCCTGGACCCATTCACCCTTGGGCGTCCCGTCAGAATAAGATATCCTGTCATGGCACCAGTCATAGATTGCCTTCGCCTTCTCATACTGGCTCATGGAATCATTCAGGATCGTCTCAAGCACCTTGTCCGCCTCCGCATATATGATCTCCTCCGTGACCGTATCTATGGTGACAGGCTCCACATGCAGGACAGTGGACACTGACGCCGCATTTCCCGCGCTGTCCACCGCGTTATAAATCACAGTATAGTCGCCCGGCGTGCCGGTATCCACCCGGCTGGTATCCACATCCAGCCTTACATCCTGGTCATAGTCATCCGTCACGGTAATTCCCTTCTTATAAGAGACGCTCCCTCCCGCGGTCATGTACAGCTCGCTCACCCCGTGGATCACCGGAGGCTCCGTGTCATAAACCACCCTCAGGCTTGCCTGAGCCACAGTGACATTTCCACCTTCATCCTGCACCTCCAAGGATACCGTGCTGACCCCTTCGGTCACACAGTCCGGCTCCTGCACAAAGCGCACCGAATAGGGCGTCGTTTCCTTTATCTCCACCAGAAAATCTTCGATTTCAACGCTTCCCCCTCCAAATAGAGTGACATCCTGTGTGACTACCTCCGGCGCAACCGTATCCCTTATATGAAGGACGCTTGACATATCCCTCCCGTAGACACGGACAACTACATCGTAATCCCCCACATGATTCAGCAGGGCATCCTCCTGGACGCCGGATACCAAACGGGCATTCTTATTCTCCCATTTTAAGAACATTCCCGCACTGGCACGGACTTCCCCTGCCTCCACTGTCACTTCCTCCAAAACACAGCAGTACGGCAGGAGGAAATAGACCACTCCCGCAAGCACCGCCAACATGATAATTAACCTGATACGGCGCGCCTGCCTGCGCCTTCTTGAACGTCTTCGACCCATTTCCCCTCTCCATAGTCCCAATGACTTATCCTACAATTCCTTAAGGAAGCGCCGATCAAATCACCGTTTCCCTAAAACCTGTTATAAATGAACTGACTGGCGTCATATCCGATCCCGTAAGCGCCAAAGAGCAGCACGGCCAGGAAAAGTACAGACCATACCACAGCCCGCACCGGATACGGCCTCGCCGCGATCCGCTCCCTGACGCCGCCTCTCCGGTGCAGTATCCCTATTATCACAAACAGTACAGCCCCGGCCGCCAGAACGCCGTAATCCCCTGCCGTGATGCCCAGCTCCAATAAAGCCCCATTCCACAGAATGTTCCAGTTCTTCGCCGTAAACATGGAGCCAAACATACGAAACGTGGTTCCTATATCGCTGTAGCAGTCAAACATTTTCAGGACACTGATCAGCAGAA
Organism: uncultured Lachnospiraceae bacterium; assembly: GCA_948470905.1. Lineage (GTDB taxonomy): Bacteria > Bacillota > Clostridia > Lachnospirales > Lachnospiraceae > Acetatifactor. The sequence continues at coordinate 43,722 of CAOKQK010000011.1, forward strand.
AAGTACGCGCCACCTGAAAAATATTATACAGCCTTGTGTTGCTGAACCGAAAGCGCTTGTGGAAGCGTCCGTAAAGAGGTTCCAGCTCCTCGGAGATCATCAGGACAAAATAGTTCGCCAGCCCCCACACCACAAAGTTCCAGCTGGCGCCATGCCAGAAGCCGGTGGCAAACCAGACCACAAATGACGACAGATACACCGGCAGCCTCATCCCTATCTTTTTCCCCAGATGATTGCGGGAAAATTTGGAGATCTTCTGCATGGGCTTACAGATAGAGATCGGATAGAAAAGATAATCCTTAAACCAGGTCCCCATGGTGATATGCCATCTGCGCCAGTATTCCTTGAGGGACATGGAGAAATAGGGCGTCTCAAAGTTTTCCTGCAGCCTGATCCCCAGAACCTGCGCTATGCCTATGGTGATATCAATGCCGCCTGTGAAATCCGCGTAAAGCTGCACGGTATAGAACAGCATCCCCACAAAGGCATAGGCCCCATGGTACTCCCCGGGCGCGTCAATGATACAGCTTAGAGCCGGCAGTATCCTGTCTGCGATCACCATCTTTTTAAAATATCCCCACAGCATGCGCTGCAGCCCGAAGCTCACCGTCCGGGCATCAAAGACATGTTCCGCGTACAATGTCCTGGACAGGTCATCAAAACGGCTGATCGGTCCCTGGACCAGCTGCGGAAAAAAGGAGACAAACAGGGCAAACCTGAAAAAGTTCTTCTCCGCAGGAACGGTCCCCCGATATACATCTATCAGATACCCCAGCGCCTGGAAGGTATAGAAGGAAATACCCATGGGCAGCACCAGCGTAACAAAAGAAAGCCTCTCCGTCCCCCCGAAGGCATTCATGATCCCATTTACATTCGAGATAAAGAAGTTGGCATACTTCAATGTGGCGAGAATGCCCAAATTAATGAGAAGACCAAGAAGCAGCCACCGGAAACGTACCCTGTGCCTGCTCTCTTTGTAGGACTTTTTCCCGTCCCTGTCCATCTCCGCCTTGTGCTCCCGCAGATAGGCTGTCTGCCGTTCCTGGTCGCGCTCTATGATGCGCGCCGTAAAATAGATTGTCACTGTGGTCGCCAATATATATATCAGGAACCTCGGATCTGCGGCAGCATAAAAAATCCAGCTCGCCGCCAGCAGAAGCATCCACTGCACCTTTTTCGGCACAAGATAATATACCAGGAACAATACACCGACAAACCCTAAAAACTCGTATGACGTAAAGAACATAGTCTACCTCCCGTGCATGGAATGCACAGTCCGCCCTTAATCTTCCTCCTCGATCTCCTGAATCAGGGCATACAGGGCCTTTGCCGAATTGAAATTCTCAGGCAGTATCCTCTTTGCGTCGATGGTCACATCGAACACATCCTGGATCTCCGCAATCAGCGTGACAATGTCGAAGGAATCCAGGATCTCATCATCCACCAGATGCTGCTCCGTCTCAAAATCCACCTCGGGATGCAGTTCCTTCAAAATTTCCAATAAATCTTCCATTTTTTCAATCTCCTCTACTTATTTAACATATTTTTCAATCTATCAGTTTCCACTTTGCATCTGCTTTAAAGCAACCCTGTCGATCTTCCCGTTGGCTGTAAAAGGCATGCTCTCCAGCCGCACCGTCCTGTTGGGGAGCATGTACCTGGGCAGCTTTGTCTTCATCGCCAGGACAACCTCCTTCTCGGTGATATCCCCCACATAATACAGCACGATCTTGCCTTTATCCATATCATAGATACATGCCGATAGCTTGATCCCGGGAAGCATGTTCACATTCACCTCGATCTCTCCCAGCTCTATACGGTGCCCCATGTGCTTGATCTGGAAATCCCTGCGGGACACGAAGCAAAGCTCCCCGGCCTTATTGATAACGCCCATATCCCCTGTCCTGTAGATCAGCTCCGGGTAGGCACTGTTCAAAGGATTCTGCACAAAAGCCTCCCCTGTCCTGACAGGGTCATTGTAATAGCCCAGCGTCAGCGCAGTTCCCCTGACACAGATCTCTCCCTGCTGTCCCTTAGCCGCCAGCCTGCCCTGCTCATCCAGGAGCAGGATCTCACGGTTGGGAAAAGGATGCCCGATGGGAATCACCTCATTGTCCTCAAACTCCCGCTCCACCCTGTAATAGCAGCACATCCCGGTGCTCTCCGTGGGCCCGTACAGATTGGTAAATACAGCCTTGGGCAATGCCTGGCGCCAGATTCGGAACTGTTTGATGGGAAATACCTCGCTGCCAAAGGCAATCGTGTGCAGATATTCCGGCTTCACAGAGTCAAAAGTCCCAAAGGCGCTGACCATAGTCAGGGCGGAAACCACCCAGCAGATCGTATTGATCCTGTGCTCGTTCAAAAATTCCACCAGGGCCGTAGGAATGGAGAAAAGGCTCTTGGGGATGAGATAGGTGGTGGCGCCGAATTTCAGGGTGGGATATATCTCCTTCAGGCAGGCGTCAAAGTACAGCGGCGACTGGTTTCCGAACACAGTGTCTTCATGAAAGCCCAGGATCTCGGAGAGCTGCTCCACATAATCGATCACTGACCTGTGGCAGGCGGCAACCCCCTTGGGGATGCCGGTGGAACCGGACGTGAAGACAATATAGATCGGGTCTGTGTCGATGGCTCTCCTGTATATTGCATCCAATGCCCCGTCGTCGATGTCCGTGTGTACGATATCCTCATAACACACGATCTCGCCGTCCCCGATCTCAAAATCCTTCGCCTTCTCCGCCGTGGTGCTGTCACAGATGATCAGGGGAGACTTTACATTGTCCAGGATGAGCTGGATCCTGCCTGCCGGCATTTCCTCATCAATGGGCACATAGAAATCCCCTCCTGCGATAATGCCGTAGAAAGCAGTGATCTCCTGGGGCGATTTCTTCATAAATACCACCACAGGCTTTTTGCAGATACCCTTCCGGCTTAAATAACTGCCGATGCTGCGGCAACGCCTGTACACCTCTTCAAAAGTATATTCCGTCGTGCCGTCCGAGTACGCCTTCTTGTCCGGCTTCTTCTTTACAATCTCGTATAGATACCTTAAGACATTATTCTGCATAAATCACTCATGCCTTCCTGCAGCACTTATTTTTACTGCACATATTATAATCACAATGCATCTGTTTTGCAAGAGCCTTATTGTTAAGCTTTTATGAATTCGCAGCTGTTCAGCCTTTCCCCTGCTCCTGCGCCTTCCTGGGCGCAAACTTAACACGCAGCAGATGCCACAGGCTGCCTGCAAGGAAGATGGAGGAATATGCGCCGCAGACAATACCCACCATCAAAGGCAGCGCAAAATCACGGATGCTGGTAACACCCAGGATATAAAGCACCGCCACCATGATGAAGGTGGTCAGGGAGGTAAAGATACTCCTGGACATGGTCTGTGTGATGCTCCTGTCCACCACCTCCGCCAGATCCTCCTTGTGCGACATGCCCTTCATATTCTCGCGGACACGGTCAAAGATGACAATGGTGGCATTGATGGAATAACCTACGATAGTCAGCATGCACGCCACAAAGGTATTGCTCACGGAGACCCTTGCAGCCGCATAGAACGCCAGCACTACCAGCACATCGTGGAGCAGCGCGATAACGCTGCTGATGCCGAAGCGCACATCGCTGAAGCGGATCCGGATATAGATCAGCATACATACGATCGCCACTGCCACCGCCAGGATCGTGTCTGACTTCATCTCATCGCTGATGGTTGAACTGATGGTCTCCGTCTCGATCCTCCCCGCATCCACACCGAAGTTATCGGCAAGCATCTTCTCTACAGACTCCCTCTGGTCCACATCCAGAGTACCTGTCTTGAAAATGATCTCGCTGGAATCCTGGACAGTCTGTACCTGCACCGCGCCGCCTGCAATCTCCTCAATATAGGGCACTACCCGGCTCGTCGCCTCCTCCAGCGTCATGGCTTCCCGGAAAGTGACAGTGGTCGCCGTACCGCCCTTAAAATCCAGGCTGTAATTCAGCGCATCCCCGGTAGATGCCTTGTTGATGCCCATCATCACAAAGCCCCCAAGGATCAGAACGCCGGAAATCCCGAAGCATACAGCCTTTTTTGACAATATCTTCAGAACCTTTCCCCCCTTGCCCACACCGTAGAATTTTTCCTTCTTGACACCCAGGGCATACAGGGCCTGTATGAGATACCTTGTCACCACAAGGGAAGTGAACATGGAGAGCACAATGCCCAGCGCCAGTGTCTGCGCAAATCCCTTCACGCTTCCCGGACCCAACAGCAGCAGCACTGCCGCCGCGATCAAAGTGGTGATGTTTCCGTCGATGATGGCGGACAACGCCTTGTCAAAACCCGCCTTGATGGCGCTTTTCACTGATCTGCCCTCTCCCAGTTCTTCGCGGATGCGGGCAAATATGATCACATTTGCGTCCACCGCCATACCGATGGACAGGATAATGCCGGCGATGCCGGGCAGGGTAAGCGTCATGTCAAAGCCATTCAGCAGGAGAATGACCAGCGCCACATAGGATAACAGCCCCACCACGGAAGCCGCACCCGGCACGCGGTACACCGCGATCATGAACACGATAACGATCGCCAGTCCAATAAGAGCCGCCTTCAGACTGGTGTCGATGGCATCCACGCCCAGCTGCGCGCCCACTACTTTGGAATGCAGCTCCTCCAGCTCCAGCTTCAGGCCGCCGATACGGATGGTGGAGGCAAGATTCTCCGCCTTTTCATAGGATTCCATAGGGGAGATCTGCGCGCTGCCGTCCGAGATCACAGACGTTACATTAGGTGCGCTGATAATACTGCCGTCATAATAGATTGCCAGAGTCTCGTTTTTGTCCTTCGCATTCAGGGTCGCCTGATAAAATTTCTGCCGCCCCTCCTCCGTCATGGTCAGGCTCACCGCGTACTCGCTGCCCATGCTGGTCTGCACGGTACCTGCGTTGGCATCCATGACATCCGTGCCCTGGACCAGGATGGAACCGTTTGCCAGCAGCTCATCGATGGACTTGTCCAACACATAAGCATATCCGTAAGTGCCGTCCGCATTCTGCACAGCCTGCATGTGATAGTTGGTGTTTCCCTCCGGGTCGGTCTGCGCGATAAAGTACAGGGAGCCCGGCCTGCCCAGCTCCTGCAGGATCGCGTTGGCATCATTCACACCGGGGATCTCGATGTTGAGCCTGTCCGATCCCTCCTGGTACACGATTGCCTCTGTGCTGTAGCCCTCCACACGCTTCTGGAGCTTCGCCCTGGTGTCAGCCATGTCGGTGGCGCTGGGCGTCTCATCTCCCACCACCTGATAGGTGATGCTGACACCTCCCGCCAGATCCAGCCCCAGCTTGATATCGGAGGCGCTTCCGTCCCCTTCCGCATTCCATCCGAAGATGTCAATGTAAGTGACTCCTGCCAAAAGCAGGAAAATGCAGAGCAAAATGGCAACTGCCTTGTTCTTCTTCATGATTTTTGTCCTTTCTTACTCATCTTTATCCGGATTTATCTGAATTTTATCCGGCTTTCTCCCTGAATCCAGACTCCCTGATCCGTCCTCTCCACGCATCAATCTCCTTCCTGGTCCTCCATCTCGGCAACCTTCAGCATGATCGCACACTCCACGCGCTTTCTCTCCAGCTCGCAGCCCACCTCATAGACGTCGTTGATCTTTCCATGGAAGTTGTACGAGTTGGCAGCGCAGCCGCCGCTGCAGTAAAACCTGGCAAAACATTTCCTGCACTTGTCCTTGGCGTAGACATTGCAATGCTTGAAATCGTCCCGGATGTCCTCTCTGACGATCCCCTGATCCACATTCCCCATGAGAAACTTCTCATTTCCCACAAACTGGTGGCAGGGATACAGGTCCCCCCAGGGAGTGACAGCCAGGTACTCCGTCCCCGAGCCGCAGCCGGACAGCCTCTTTGCTACACAGGGGCCGCCCTCTAAATCTATCATAAAATGGAAGAAATGAAAAGCCCTTCCTTCCCTTCTGCGTCTTATCATCTCCGCCGCAAGCCTGTCATATTCTTCCTTCAGCTTCGGCAGATCCGCCTCTGTGATGGCGTAATCGTCCTCAGGCTGCGCCACCACCGGCTCCACGGAGATCTGTTCAAAGCCCAGGTCGGCAAGGTGCAGCACATCCTGTGAAAAATCCAGGTTGTTATGGGTAAAGGTCCCTCTGACATAATACCTTTCCTGCCCCCTGCTCTCCGCCACCTTCCGGAATTTGGGCACGATCAGGTCATAACTCCCCTGCCCGCCCCTAAAGGGCCTCATCCTGTCATGGATCTCTTTTCTCCCGTCTATGCTCAGCACGATATTTGCCATTTCACGGTTCGCAAATTCCAGGATATCATCATTTAACAGCACACCGTTGGTAGTCAGGGTAAAGCGGAACTTTTTATTACAGGGTCCCTCAAGGCTCCTGCCATACTCCACCAGGTCTTTTACCACCTGCCAGTTCATCAGGGGCTCACCGCCAAAGAAGTCCACCTCCAGGTTGATCCTGTTCCCGGAGTTTGCCACCAGGAAGTCCAGCGCCTTCTTCCCCACCTCAAAGCTCATCAGTGCCCGTCTGCCGTGATACTCCCCCTCCTGTGCAAAGCAGTACCTGCAGGCGAGGTTGCAGTCATGGGCAATATGCAGGCAGAGCGCCTTTACCACGGTCTTTCTGTTCTTAAAGTCAAACACATAATTTTCATAGATATCGGGGGCAAAGAGCTGCCCCTGCTTCTCCAGCTCCAAAACTTCCTCTACAGCCTCCTCAATCTCCTCCGGCGGATAGGGGATGTCCGCCAGATGCAGGACCGCCGTCTTGATTGTATCCGCGTCCTTGATGCCTTCATTGACAAGAGGCTCCACCAGGGGGATCATGGAGTAGACTATGTCGTCCACCACATGGACAGAGCCGCTGTTCACATCCAGCACAATGTTGTACCCATTGCTTTTATATTGATGTATCACGAGTTGATTTCCTTTCGCATTTTAATCGGGCAGGGGAAAGCCCTTCCCTGTGCATACAAAGAAAGAGCAGCGATCTTCTCGCTGCTTTTCCCCGGTTTACCAAATTCTCTGTTAAAATATGAGTTACTTATTAACCTTCTCGCAGCTTTGATTCCCCACAGTGCAGGAGGTCTTGCAGGCAGACTGACAGGAAGTCTGGCATTCGCCGCATCCGCCCTTCTTCATAGATTCCTTTAAATTTCTTGTTGTCAATGTCTTAATGTGCTTCATGATCGATACTCTCCATTCCCGCCTCTTTCCCTGAAAACAGGGCACAGCGTATATTTTTCCAAACCTTTAACAGGAAAACTGAGCGTAGTATACCATAAAATCAGTTATTGTAAAAGACTTTTTTGTAAAATAGCACATTTTTTTCAAAAATTTTCCATCCCTCATCCCCAAAACGTATATTTTCCCACATTTTCTCAGCTTATCATCCCTCCCAGCATACCGCCTCCCGCACAGAGCACCAGGGTGGTAAAAAAAGATCTTCCCACCTGGATGCTGCCCTGGTCAAAGACGATGGAGACCACTGCCAGGATCACAAAGTATGCCGCGCCCACCAGAAGCCCCCACAGAAACCTGCGGTTCCGCATCCGCCTGCCGGCGATAAACCCTCCCAGCACCGTCGCCAGCACATAGATGGCAATGATCGCCCCCGACACGAACTTCTCTCCGAGCCCCAGCTTATACAGCAGGAACGCCAGCACCGCCAGCAGCACCACCGTCACTATGTACGCAAAGAGCAGACACTTCAGCAAAAATAACACCGGGACCTTCTCATTTCCTGCAGCCTGTTCCATATCACACCTCCCTGTCCTACTATCAGCTTTTATCCACGCGCAATCTGTGATTTGCCGCATGGCTGAACTGTTACTAAATTATATGCTTCATATGCGCGGAACTTGACACCGCCGCCTGAGTATAGTATATTAAATTATAACTGCCCGGCTTTTATTACGGGCGCGTTAATATTTATAAAAAAGGAGTGAATTTTTTTTGGACGTTCCGGTTGTCATACAACTTATTTCTCTTTTGGTCCTGGTAATCCTATCCGGCTTTTTCTCTTCAGCGGAAACGGCTTTAACCACTGTAAGCCGCGTAAAAATGCGCACTCTCGAAGAAGAAGGGAACAAACGAGCCGCGCGGGTCAACAAAATACTGGAGAATTACAGCAAGATGCTCAGCGCGATCCTGATAGGCAACAATGTGGTAAACCTGTCAGCCTCTGCCCTTGCTACTACCCTGGCAATGCACATCAGCCTGCCTGTGGGAATTGCTACCGGTATACTGACTGTCGTGGTCCTGCTCTGCGGTGAGATTGTCCCCAAGACATGGGCAATGATCTCCGCAACAAAGCTTTCCCTCGCTTACAGCGGTATTATCTACGGCTTAATGCAGCTTCTGACCCCGATCATCTTTGTGATCGACAAGCTCGCAAACGGCATCCTGCGCATAATGCACATTGACCCCAGCAAAAAAATCACCACCATGACCGAGGCCGAGCTTCGGACTTATGTGGAGGTAAGCCACGAGGACGGCGTCATTGAGTCCGAAGAACGCGAAATGATCTACAACGTGTTCGATTTCTCGGATGCGCTGGCAAAAGACATCATGATCCCCCGCATCAATATGGTGACTGTGGACATAGAAGACAGCTACAGCGAGATCCTCTCTGTATTCCGTACTTCCATGTATACCCGCCTTCCCGTGTATCAGGACGACAAGGACAATATCATCGGTCTGATCAATATCAAGGACTTCATCCTGACAGTAGATGAAAATAATTTTCATGTAAAGGACATCCTGCGCGATGCCCACTATACATATGAGTACAAAAAAGTAGCTGACCTGCTGATCGAAATACGCGAAAAGACCACTAATGTTACCTTCGTCCTCAACGAATACGGCGCCACTGTGGGCATGATCACTCTGGAAGACCTTCTGGAGGAAATCGTTGGCGAAATCCGTGACGAATACGATGCCGACGAGGAGGAGCTGATCAAGAAGATCGACGAGCGCATCTATCTGGTGGAAGGCAGCTTGAAGCTGGACGACATCAACGACGAGCTGGACACCAGCCTTGAGAGCGAGGATTACGACTCCATCAGCGGACTGATCATCGAATGCCTGAACAGCCTTCCTGAAGACAACGAAGAAGTCACTTTAAAAAACGGCATCAAACTCAAGGTTCAGGGTATCGACCAGAACCGTATCCAGAAAGTGCTTATGACACTTCCCGAAAACAGGGAGACGCCTGAGCTCCCGGAAGAAACCACAGAAGCGGAAACGCCTGCCCAGGGCGCCTCATAGCATAAAGCACCTATCCAAAGCGCCCCATAATGTAGTCGTTTGTCTTCTTTTTTCCGGGTCTGGTAAAAAGAGCCCTGGTAGCACCAAATTCTACCACCGACCCCTGCAGAAAAAAGGCGGTGTCGTCCGATACACGCGCCGCCTGCTGCATGTTGTGTGTCACCACCACCACGGCATATTTCTCCTTAAGTACCGTCATAAGATCCTCTATTTTCGATGTGGATACCGGATCCAGCGCAGAGGTAGGCTCATCCATCAACAGGACTTCCGGCCCAACTGCCAGAGCCCTGGCGATACAAAGCCTCTGCTGCTGTCCCCCCGACAATCCCAATGCCGATCTTTTCAGCCTGTCCCTGACTTCTTCCAGGATTGCCGCCCCTTTCAGAGATTCCTCCACAATCTCATCCAGCCTGCTCCTGTCCCTTATCCCATGCAGCCTGGGCCCATAAGCTACATTATCATAGATGCTCATGGGAAAAGGATTCGGCTGCTGAAAAACCATCCCCACTTTCTTGCGCAGCAACGTGGTATCCACCCTCCTGTCATAGATATCCTCTCCGTCCAGCAGCACCTGCCCCTGGACCCTTGCGTCCTCCACCAGATCGTTCATCCTGTTGAGGCATTTCAGAAAAGTAGACTTCCCGCAGCCGCTGGGACCGATAAAGGCTGTGACAGCACGGTCTTTGATCTCCATGCTGACATCTTTCAGCGCATGCTTCCTGCCATAATAAAAATTTAAATTGCTGACAGCTATCTTGATCCTGCCCATACTGTTTCCAACCCTGTCCGTTTCTCCGCCATTTTCCGTCCCATCCCTCCGCTCCTGTTCTCCTATGCTTCTTGCCTCCTTCCCAATGCTTTTTCCCTTTTTACTACATTCCTATCCTCATCAGTGTCCCCCTCCGCCCCTGCGAAGCGCTCCGACGGCTGCTTTCAACAGCCCATTGACTAAAAATACGACAACAATCAATACACACCCTATCCCAAATGCGAGCTCGTACCTCCCGTCCTGCATCTGGAGATACAGCTCCACCGTCAGCGTCCCTCCCGACTGGAACACTTTTCCAAACAGTTTTTCCAGATTTTCCGCAAGATTTCTGCCGAGCCTGGGAAGCGCCCTGGCACTGCCCGCCGTGAAAAGCAGCGCCGCCGACTCCCCCACGATCCGCCCTGCAGCCAGGATCACCCCCGTCAGGATTCCCGGTGCGGCACTCGGCAAGAGCACTGTCCTGATCATATACCACTTGCCGGCTCCCATTCCCAGGCTTCCGCTTCTGTAGCTGTCCGGCACTGCCCGCAGTGCCTCCTGGGTATTCCTCACAATCAGGGGCAATACCATCAGCGACAGCGTCAACGCACCATTCAACAGAGAATACCCCAGTCCCAGAACACTCCCGAAAAACCGATAGCCAAACAGGCCAAACAACACAGAAGGAATGCCGGAAAGAACCTCCGTGGCAAAATTCACTGTCTTTACAAGCCATCCCTGCCTGGCGTACTCATTCAGATAAATTGCCGCTCCCACCCCAACGGGTGTGGCTATGAGCAGTGTAATGACCACAATATATAACGTATTGACCAGGCTGCCCGCAATTCCCACAGTGCCCTTCCATTCGCTGGTGACATTGGTAAAAAATCCCCAGTCCAACTGCCCGAAGCCCCTGTAAAACACATAACCTATGATAACGGAAAGGAGAAGCACTGACAGAAGCCCCGCAGCATATACGGCCGCGGAAATCATAGCCTCCCTCAATTTTTTCCGCCTATGAAAAAGTGTCTTCCCCGCCACCTTCAGACACCCCCTTTTTCAGGATATGGCTCAGTGCCATATTGGTCAACATGATAAACACAAACAGCACCAGCCCCACCGTAAAGAGCATCTGCCTGTGAGTCCCCTGGGAATAGCCCATCTCACTGACGATTGCCGTCGTCAGGAAACGCACGGACCGAAAGGGCAGAGGCGGATTCACACTGCTGCCCGACACCAGCGTAACCGCCATGGCTTCTCCGACCGCTCTCCCCACGCCCAGCACCGCTGCTGTCACAATACCGGGCCTTGCGGCCGGCAGGACGGACTTAAAAATTGTCTGTATGTGCGATGCCCCAAGAGCCAGCGACGCCTCCCTTACACTGGAGGGCACCGCCCGTATGGCATTCTCGCTGATATTGATCACCGTCGGCAGAATCATGACCGCAAGCACCAGCACCGCCGACAGAAGATTCGCTCCCCCGGTGAACTGATGGGTGTTGGAATCCGCAAACGCCTTCATTTCCAGCTTATACATCAGAGGATTTATGAGATATAGCCCCAATAGCCCATAGATGACGGACGGAATCCCCGCCAGCAGCTCCACCACGGACCTCACCGCCGACGCAGCCCGCCTGTCCGCCACTTCCGCCAGGAACACGGCCGTCAAGACTCCCACCGGCATACCGACCATCATTGCCAGAAAAGTTCCCACAACAGAAGTCAGTATGATATAAAGAATACCATATTTCGGATCTGCAGCCGTAGGCATCCACTCCGTTTCAAGCAGGATATTTTTCAGCCCCACCCTGCCGATCGCCGGCATCCCTCCCATGACCATATACATCGTAATAAGGGCAACCACCGCCACCGCAGACAAAGCACAGGCCCTGAAGACCGCCTGCGCCGCCTTCTCCACTGCTTTCCTGTTCCATCGGGTGCCTTCCTTACCCAGCCCGCTCCCTTCCTTTCTCCACCGGCTTTCTTCCTTACCCAGCCCGCTCCCCCTATTTGTGGATCTCACACTTGCTGCACCCATTTTGCTTTCCATGTAACTTTCTATGTATCCATTTCCCACATCTTAAATTCCTTTCTCTACACTGCTTATGGCACTCCTGCTCAGGGGCTGTTTGACAGCTTATATCTTGCCTGTCCGAATTCAGGAGCGGTTCCCTATCTCACATCGTACACATAAGATATTGGGGGACTACCTCCTGTCGCTTACCGTTATCAGCCCAATCTGTTCCACAATACTCTGCCCTTCCCCTCCATACACAAAAGCAAACCACTCCCGGACCAGCTCTCTCTGCCCGGAAATATTTCCCCTTGTAGCCATCACAAAAGGGCGGCTTAAAAGATAACTCCCCGCCCTGATATTCTCCGCCGCAGGCTCCACGCCCTCCAAAGACACCGTCTTCACAGACTCGTTCACCACATCCAGCGACACATAACCAATGGCCCCGGGCGTAGATGCTACCCGTGCCATCACAGCCCCCGTGCTGTCCAGCTCATTGGCATAATCACACCTGTCTTCCACCCCCAGGATTTTCTCAAATGCCATTCTGGTGCCGCTGCCCGCCTCGCGTCCCACAACGACCACAGGAAGCTCTATCCCCCCAAGCTCTGACCACCTGGTGACGGCGCCTGTATAGATATCCGCAAGCTGCTGCCCAGTCAGCCCGCTTACCGTGTTTCCCCTGTGAACACACACGGCAATGCCGTCCAGCGCTATAATATTTTCCACCGCTCCCTTCGCCTTCTCACCGTCTGTGAGCTGTCTGGACGCGTTCCCGATATCCGCGTTGCCGTCTGCCACAGCCTCGATCCCCGCGCCTGAGCCGGTACACTCCACAGTAACCGACACATTCGGATATTTATCCATAAAGCTCTCTGCAAGGCAATCCGTGAGCTTCTTCATAGAAGTGCTCCCCACAATCTGGAGACAGCCGGAAAGCTCCGCTTCCTGCCCTTCCTCCGCTGCGTCCACCCCACCTTTCCACTTACAGCCTGAAAGACAGCCCATCACAAAAGCCGCAATTCCTGCAAGCGCCAGTAATTTATATGTATATTTCTTCACAACAGCCCCTCCTGACAAGCCTTCTTACTCTGCCGTCCCTCCCTGCCACATCTCCGCAGCCTCCCGGCAACCTCACTCTGTCCCCTTTGCCATACTCCTCCGCACCTCGTCTTACTACTTCTCTTTGCCACGCTCCCCACATCTCACCTCGCTCCGTTTCCTTTGCCACGCTCCCCACACCTCGTCTTACTACGTTCCCTTTGCCATACTCTCACTCCGTTCCCTCCGCCATGGACGCAGGCAGAAGCCCCGCCGCACCCTGGCAGCACGCCGGGGCTTTTGCCCTATGCGCCCCAGACTGTGGCAAGGATACCGTCCGCTATTGCCTGCGCTATATCATCAAATCTCTCATCAAACAGCTGATTGTCTGCGTCCGTGTTGATAAAGCCCACCTCCACCAGCACCGCCGGCATTTTGGTCCTGTTCAGGACAACCAGATTCTGCCGTTCGTTGACGCCCTGATTCTCAAAGCCGATATCCACCAAACGGGAATTGATGTTATATGCAAGCCTCGCCGCCTCGCCATAGCGGTTATATACCAGTGTCTCCACTCCTGTATATTGGTTCGGATAGGGGCTGGAATTTCGATGGAGGGATACGAAATAGTCCGCGTTCACAGCGTTTCCCTCCATGGCTTTCTGATAAGGGGACTCATATATGTCCGAAGTTCTCGTATAATATACCCTGACACCGTTTTGCTCCAAAATGCCTCCCACCGCCAGGGCAAGGGCAAGGGCATCATCCTTTTCCTGCCTGCCGTTATACACCGCCCCCGGATTTCCCCCGCCATGCCCTGCGTCGATCACTATCAAAGCCATAAAAACAGCCTCCTGCATATCTTTCTATAAGATATGTAGGAGGCTTGCCATATGTGCAGGGTTCCGCGGCCAATTATCTTTCTCTCTTTTCGGAGAAGTGTTCCTGTATCAACTGCTCTGTAAATTTATTTATGTCGTGGATATTCAGGCATCAAATCAATCAATCTTGTTGTCC
>CAOKQK010000012.1 GCA_948470905.1 uncultured Lachnospiraceae bacterium
CTCCTTTGCCGCACTGTATGCCTCTTCCCCGATCATTGTCATTCCTTCTGTCATACCTTATACCAAATCCGGGCTTGTACCGCCCATGTCTTCCTTTCCGTTTAAAATTACGCCTCACACCGGACCATGCTGCAGATGTGTACATCTGTAAACCGCTCCAGGGCGGGGACACCTACCAGCCGGACACCTCCGGAATCCAGCCGTTCACTGCTCTCCCACAGCCACAGTCTGCCCGGATCTTACCTCCAAAATACCATCTTTTGTACTCACCCACACACTGACTGCGGTGGGATTGTGCATGATCACACCATTGGCGGAGAACTCCTGCTGCCTGGTCGCCTGTATATAATTGCAGATTTCCAGGTTCGTAGCATACCAGATGTCCTCCTTTCCCGCCATCTTGTCCACAAATGCCTCTATGACGCTCCAGTCGCCAGACCAGCCGAACTCAAAGCTGTGCCCCCACACATACATCACCGGAAGCTCATAAAAGCCCGGCACCTCCAGAAAGCTGTCCCCCAGTTCCAGAAGGTTATTATTATGGTGGCAGGTGGGATGCCATTCCAGAAAATCCGCAGGCGCCCAAAAAAGCTTTGTATCCTGAATGGTGCGGGCGTATTTGATGCCAAGAAACCTGACAACCTCCTTCGTCTCCTGGTCATAATTTCCGTATGCGTAGGACAGGCCCTGCACCATGCTGGCAGTGAGCGTTTCCAGCGCTTTCCTATCCTCCTGGAGCTCCAGTACAAGCTGCTGCCTGGTGAGGGACGGGGGATTTCTGTGCTGCACGCCATGGCATGCCACCTCGTGCCCTGCGTACACCTTCCTTATCTCCTCCGGCTTCACATAGGCGTCCCTGCCCCTCTCAAGCCCGAGCCGTCCGGAATTGAGGTGGAAAGTCCCCTTCATGCCATGGCTGCGAAGAAGCCCGGCAAGCCTCTCGTCAAAACGCTGCCCATCATCATAGCTGAAAGTAAGCGCTTTTCTTTTTCCCTGCGGATATACGTATCTCATATATTTTACCTCCATTTTCAGCTCTGGCCTCCCTTTCGGGCTGCCTGGATTTTCACCCTTTCCCCAGGCGGGAATACAATAATCTAAACAAAATATTACAGGAATCACCCATGCAATTTTTATCTTCTATCCTGTTTGGAGTGTCGGCAAGCCTTGATTCCCTGCTGGTCGGCGTCAGCTACGGCATCCGGAGGATACACATCAGGCTATGGCAGAATCTTTTTATAAGTTCCGTCACGCTCCTTGGAACCTGCCTGTCCATCAGCGCAGGGCACCTGCTGGTCCCCCTGCTGTCGGAAGCTGTCTGCCGCTACGCCGGAAGCCTGATACTGGCGCTTCTGGGAGCTTATTATTGTCTCAAATGGCTGATCTCCTCCCTGAGGGACCGGCATGACGATAAATTAGCCCATTACGGCGAAATTTCTTCTGCTTCCTCCGGGCAGAAATGGGAAACTTTAAGCCTTGCCGAAGTTTTCACCCTGAGCCTGACGCTTTCCCTGAACAATCTGGGTATCGGGCTGAGCGCAAGCCTTGCGGGGCTGAGCCTTCTTTCCACTGCCGCCGCCACGTTTGCCTGCTCCGTCCTCCTGTTATTTCTGGGAAACCAGCTGGGGCGCTGCCGCCTGCTGCAGCTTGCAGGCACCGCCGCCGAACCGGTCTCGGGCATCCTGCTCATCGGCCTTGGCCTTGTACAGCTTATATGGTAAAGCACAGACCGCTCTATCGTGAAACAGGGCAATCCCTGTTTCGCCTACATAACAAAATACCTCCCCGGCACGCCGCAGGTCCATATTTTCCGGCATTCTCCGCCGCCGTCACCGCATCAGTAGTATAGCATATATTTCTTCAAAAGTCACTTTTAATATTCCGCATACTTTTTTGAATTTGGGTAAAATTAGTAAGGATCTGTTCCTATCAAGCAAAATAAGAAGGGAGCTGCCGCCATGGAAATATCCAAAAAACCGCAGGACAATATTCAAATATCCCAAAAGCTGCAGGACAATATTGACTATATGAAGGCAAATCTTCCCATCGGGACAAGCTTTGACCTGATGACCCGCGACCTGTACCTGGGGGAGACTAAGGCTTACTTTATGGGGGTGAACGGTTTCTGCAAGACGGAGATCCTGCAGCAGATTTTCTCCGACCTGCAGAATCCCATGTATGTGGCAAACGGGCACGTTGATGACATTGTGCGCTATGTGAGCGGAAAGATTGGGTATGCCCAGACCTCCCTTACCGACTCCTGGGATAATATCTTCCGCAGCGTCCTCAGCGGTCCCTCCGTGCTGTTCATTGACGGCTTTGCGCAGGCGATCCTCATCGACGTAAGGACCTACCCCACGAGAGGCATTGCCGAGCCGGACTTGGAGCGGGTCACGAGAGGTTCCAGAGACGGTTTTGTGGAAACCCTGCTCTTTAATGCCAACCTGATCCGGCGCAGGATCCGGTCCACCAGGCTCATTTTCTCCACGCACAGCGTAGGCACGGAGAGCAAAACGGACGTGTGCGCCGTCTATATGGAGGATATGGTAAACAAAGGGCTTCTGGACAAGCTGTCCAAAACGCTGGACTCGCTGCAGGTATCCGCTCTCACAATGGGTGCAAAGAGCCTGGAGGAACTGCTCCTGCACAAACACTGGTGGAATCCCCTCCCCAGCATACAGATGACGGAGCGCCCCGACGTGGCATGCAGCTATCTGCTGGAGGGGCATATCCTGGTGCTGGTGGATAATTCTCCCCTTGCCCTGATCCTGCCCTGTACCATCTTCCAGTTCACCCAAAGCCCCGAAGACTATTATAAAAGCCCCTCTGTGGGCACCTACTTCCGCCTTGTGCGCTTCCTCTGTATCCCGGTCAGCCTGCTTTTAATGCCGCTTTTTCTCCTGGCTGCGGCATATTTCCCCGATTTTGCCCGACAGTGGGGGCTGCTGGCTTCTGATGACCTGGGGCCCGTACGCCTGTTTTTTTACGTGCTGACAGTGGAGTTCCTGTTGGATTTGTTTAAGTATTCCTCCGCCTTAAGCTCCGGCAAATTTTCCGGCTCCCTCTCCATGATCGGCGGCTTGATCATTGGTGACATTGCCGTCAGTTTAAACTGGGTTTCCGTGGAGGTCCTGTTTTACGGCGCAGTCACGCTGCTCGCTTCCCTCTCCGTCTCAGGCACGGATTTCAGCGACGGCCTGCGCCTCTACCGTATCCTGCTGATCATCGCCACCGGGCTCTGGGGGCTGCCCGGCTTCCTGACCGGGCTTGCGCTGGTGCTGCTCTCCATCGCCACCACGCCTACCTTTGGGGGCTTCAGCTATTTCTGGCCCCTCTTTCCCTTTAACGCAAAAGCCCTGGGCAGGCTGCTTTTCCGCAGCCCTACGCCCAAGGCACAGCCTTCCAGCGTCTGGGACCGGGGAAAAGCCAAGCCGTAACTGTTTCCCCCACGCCTTGCTGCAATGTCATTTGGATATGCGGCATGGCGACAGTTCAGACAAACCGCGGAACCGCGCGGTATGCGGCGGCCTCTCATGGTGCATGTGCCCCCAATATGGACAATGCAGGCAAAATATGGTATACTTGTCCCGTCCGCACAGGGTAACGGCTTTGGCAGGTCACTGAGCCGTCACCCCGGGGGATATGGGATTCACAGGATCCGTGCCGCCAGCCTTGTGAGCGGTTTGGGAATTTTTGATTACAAAGGGAACAGGAGCATAAAAAATGCAAAAGAAACGCGTCGTTTACCTTGATCTGATCCGCATTGTCTGTTTTTTATTGGTTACATCCTTTCATTTCGCGGAAATAGCTGATTATTTTAATATCAAAGCCTCCATGGGTCACTATCGCGGAATCAGGACCATAGATATGGGATGGGGTTCCGTTGCCGTATCGTGTTTTTTTATGGTATCCGGAGCGGCACTGATCTACCGTTACAGAGAAAACTTTTCACTAAAGGAATATTATAAAAAAAGATTTTTCGGCCTCTATCCGCTGTTTTGGCTTGCCTATCTTTTTGCGTTTTTGGAATTTTTTTATCATTTTAAAAACATGCCGGCAGTCCCGAGAGTCAATATCCTTTTGTCTGTAATCGGCATAGACGGGTATTTCAACGAATGGATACCGACGTTTTATATGATCGGCGAGTGGTTCCTGGGCATGCTGATAGTACTCTATCTTTTGTTCCCCCTTTATCGGATCGTTATGTGCAAATGCAAATATATTTTGCCTGTAGTGTTTTTCATAGTGTGGGCCGTACTGATCTATCACAATCCGTTTCCCATTGTTATAGAGAAAAATCCCATCGTATGCAGTATGTATTTTGTTCTGGGAATGCTGATTGAAATGCTGCGGGAAAGCCCTGGGCGCCCGGTCAGGATCGGCAGAAGGATTGCTGCGGCGGCAGGCGTGGTGCTTTTCACCATGATATGCGTAATGGATGTCTTTGGCTATCCATATCCCTTCAACCCTTACCACGTAAGCTTTATCCTGCCTGTGTCCCTCTACCTTGCCTTGATGGAAGCGGGGGAATGGGTGAGGTCAGAGCGGATAAGAGCCCTGGTCAGCACAATCGGAAAGCACTCCTATGCTTATTATTTAATACATCATGTATTTTTGTTTAGATACCTGGAACACTTTTCAGGGATGGCGATGAACCGCTCCAATACCCTGTTGCTGCTTGTCAGCAGTATATTATATACTTACGCCCTGGCAGTTTTGCTCGATAAGATTTATGCCGCCCTCGTTGGCTGGATAAGGAAATGGCGCGCTGCTCGCTCTCCATTTCCTACTAAGGATCTGTAATAATCCTCCTTGTATGCTCCATCTTCCACCATTTCTCGAAGGCATCTGGTAATAGTAAAATAAACAGTCCTTCTATCCACGAATACACATGGACAAAGGACACAGAAAAAACGACAATATCACTCTCGATACTGTCGTTTTTCTTTATCACTCAAGATATCCTGAAAATCATAAGCCGTCCCCCATGGAACCCGGATTCTGATAATCGTTATCTGTTGCGCAAAACGGCGTAAAACCCGAACCGCTGAGGTTCGATTTTACGCCGTCAGATGCGGGTAGCCGGACTTGAACCGGCACGGAGTCGCCCCCGAGGGATTTTAAGTCCCTTGCGTCTGCCTATTCCGCCATACCCGCGGATAAAAAATAAAAATGTAAATAAATGGATGGAGGTGGATTTGAACCACCGAAGCAATTTGCAGCAGATTTACAGTCTGTCCCCTTTGGCCACTCGGGAATCCATCCGTCTTAAAAGCCAAAATCCCATAGGATCCAAATGCTGCGGCATATGCACCGTGCATTCCCTTGACAATTTGTAATTTTAGCACATAATTGCGCAAATTGCAAGTAAAATTAATTCCAATTCTCCTGCCCGGCAGCCGTAGGGTGACAGTCCGGCGACCTGTCCGGGCTGTTACGCCGTGTAGAAAAATGTAGAATAGTGGGACATTTTCACACAAAAAGAATAGTATATATAAGCAGACTGTTATTGGCACCTGCAAAAGTAACAGATGTCATCAAGGAGGCACGGGGAAAACGTATGGGAAATCAATTAATATGGAATGAACGGTACAACATTGGTGTAGACGTCATTGACAGGGAACACAAAAAACTTTTGGGCATTCTCAACAAACTGGTTGATTTAAGACAGCAGGAAGAAAAAAGTCACTGGGTCTGCCAGGAAGCGGTAAAATTCTTTAAAGAACATGCACTTCAGCATTTTGCGGACGAGGAAGAATATATGGCTTCCATTGGTTATGTGGGGCTTGAGACACACAGACACATCCATATAGACTTTCGTGAAAGAACACTTCCTGCCCTTGAGAAGGAGCTGGAGCAGTCAAACTATTCAGAAAATTCAATTAACCATTTCATTGGCGTTTGCGCAGGATGGTTGGTGGGACATACATTGATAGAGGACCATATGATCGTAAACGGAGATTCTGTAAGGCAATGGGAGCAGCTTCTGCCGGAAGAAGAACAGGCAGTCATGGGACAGACCATCTCAGGGTTGATACACAGCATGTTCCAACTGGATTCTCATCTGATCAGCGACTGTTACAACGGTGAAAAATTTGGGGACGAAATCTGCTGCCGTCTCATTTACAGTACCAGCAAAGATAAAAAGAGAGAATTTTTCCTCATTTTTGAGAAACAGCTTATTATAAACACTATCGGCAGTGTAATGGACATGAAATCTGAAGCAGTGACCATTATGCTGACAAATGTCGCAAAATATATAGCAAGACAGCTTGTGGGACGGATAATGCAGCATTTTTCTTCTTCGGAGGATTATGATCTTAAAGAGGAACAATTGCTGACCTATGATCAGTTTCATCGCATCTTTAAGAGACAAAGCCCTCAATTCAGCCTACTGTTTGACACGGGAAAAGGATACTTTGTATATTGTGCCACTGCTGCCGACACGCTTCAAAGCCAGGAAGGCATCTCCACTATCACCAGGAACGCCATGGCAGAGGTGGACAAATACCTGCAGAATAATAAGGAGGAAAAGACCGTCGCCGGACAAAAAAAGAAACTGCTTGTTGTGGATGATTCGGATTTTATGCTAAAAACCCTGCGGGATCTTCTGGGCAGCGATTATGAGGTGAGCACGGCAGGCTCCGGCATGTCCGCAATCAGGGGCATTACCCTCCACAGACCGGATCTGATCCTGTTGGACTATGAAATGCCGGTCTGCAACGGAAGCCAGGTGCTGGAAATGATCCGCTCCGAGAAGGAATTTATGGATATTCCGGTAATCTTTCTAACCTGCAGGGTTGACAGGGAAAGTGTCCAAAAAGTAATCTCCCTGAAGCCGGAAGGCTACCTGTCCAAATCCCTGCCGCCGGAGACTGTCAAGCAAAAAATAGATCAATTTTTTGACCAGAAAAAGCAGTGAACGGCTTATGGGATTACATGGTCCATTGGAGGGAGCCGGACTCCATCCGCCCTCCTGTTACGGCTGGACGTCTTCCGCCGCATTCTTCCACGGCCCTCTCCGGTAAAAGGCAATAGAAAGCGCCATACCGATTGCCCAGCCGATGGGCCATGCACACCATATGCCGGCAGCACCCAGAGGGATGGAAAGCACCCATGCAAGCCCTACCCTGAGGACCAGGTCAGTAAAGGTCGAGATCATAAAGCTTCCCATGATTCCCGCGCCGCGCAGCACGCCGTCCGCCACCATCTTCACAGACACCACAAAATAAAAGGGCGACACGATCCGCAGGAACAGCACGCCAGTGTCAACTGCTGTTCCGGTAATATCCTTCATAAACAAGTAGATCAGATACCGCCCTGCTATCCAATAGAGCAGCACCAGCGGTATACACAGCATCCAGACCATCTTCCGCCCCGCCTGAAAGCCCTGTTTCACGCGATAAAGCTTTCGGGCGCCAAAATTCTGTGAGGCAAAGTTGGAAATACCATTCCCTACTGTGGTCATGGAGGTTATAACCAGATTGTTGAGCTTGATGGCTGCGGAATACCCCGCCATGACACTTGGCCCGAAGCCATTGATAATTCCCTGAATGATAATATTTCCCACGGAGACAAAGCTCTGCTGGAGAATGCTGGGAATGGCGATCACCGCTATCCTGCCCAGCATGGGCCATGAGAACACCGCCGCCTTTTTTTCCGGATGGATCCCCGCAAGCCGTTTCCACACAAAGATCAGCGCCAGCACACAGCTGATCCCCTGACAGAGAAAGGTCGCCCATGCCACGCCTGCGACCTCCATATCAAACACTTTCACAAACAGTATATCCACCCCGATATTGGCAAGGGAGGACGCCGCCAGAAAATAAAAGGGTGTCTTGGAATCTCCCATGGCGGAGAATATGCCAGTACACACATTGTAATAAAACAGGAACGGCAGCCCCCACACATAAATGTCCAGGTACAGCCTGGAGTCGGCCATTACCTCCGGCGGCGTATTGATCAATTGGAGCAGCCAGTCACAGCTTAAGATTCCGAAGACCATCAGCACTGCGCACAATGCCCCTGTAGCGATCAGAGAGGTGTAAACCGCCGTCTTCATCTCCCCATACGCCTTGGTACCGAACAGCCTGGAGGTGATCACCGAGCAGCCGATATTGCACCCAAAGGCAAAGGCGATGAAGATCAGCGTGATCTCATAGCTGTTTCCCACTGCCGCAAGGGCATTCTCCCCCACAAATTTTCCCACCACAAAACTGTCCGCGATGTTGTAAAGCTGCTGGAAAATAATGCTTCCAAACAAAGGCAGGCAGAACCGCCAAAGAACCTTCCCGGGCTCCCCCGTTGTCAGATCCTTATTCATTTTTACACCCCCTTGATAAGCCGGAAACATGGATGTCACGCTCCGGCGCCTTTCGAAACAGTTCTTTCATACCGTGGACATTATACTCTCAATTTATTTGTTTGTAAATCAAAATGGCGGATTATCTCAATTTCAATTTATTTCATTGTAGCAGTTCAGACAGGTCACTAAACTGTTACATTTCATTCTGCATTCTGAAATAATCATTGAAATCGTTCAGATCACGATTTGTTAAGATAAAAAACTTTTCATGTTCATTCCAAAGTTTCTCCCTGTTATGGATAATATCATCAGGCTGCTGAAGCAAAAGAGCCAGTTCATCCAGCTCCTCTAACTCCTCCTGACTCAACAGATCAAACCTGTTGTGAAGATACGCCGGTTGAAAGGAATAAAAAATTTCATTGTTCATCAAAGAGTGAAAATCCATAAACAAATATCCGCAGACTCCCTCTAAAATATCTTGTTTTACAGTGTATAAATCTATTTTTTTATGTAAGGTTTTATTTCTAAGACCAAGCCATACTTCTGAGGCTGTGAGAAATTTATGCCGGGGCAGATCAAACTGGCTATACCCGAAGCGTCTTTCATATTCATAATACCCGTCCGCATCTACAAGAATCCATCGGTTTTCCGCAAAACTCCAATATTCATTTACCCAATGCTCCGTGTAGCTTGTGCCATTGTTTCCAAAATCAAGGAAGCCTGCTCTGGAGCGGCAGGGGATCCCCTTAGCCTTCAGGATTGCGCTGAACAGTACAGAGGCGTGACGGCAAGACACAGTAATCCTTTTTGTCACATCCTTTCCTGACACAAAGCCACTTTCATCCAACCGGAAAATCTCAGCAGTCATAGCTGCCGCAGTCACAAACAGTTCGTCTTCATCCCGGAAACGCTCCTTCGGGTAGGAAGCAAATTTCCCGAAATAGGCATCCTCCAAATAAGAAGAAGGCTGTGTGAAAAACAGGGTTGGATGGGTAATCTGATCGCAGACCAGCCTTCCAATGGATGGAATACTCTCCGATAATGATGCAAAATATTCCTTATATGCACCTGCATATGTATAAACGCTGCTTTCCAGATAGGGTTGGTACATTTTTTTATTCATTTCATTGTCCTCCATTTTGAATTTATTTTAATAATGCATTTGTTGCTCACAGCTCCAGCACCGGCATCCAAAGCTCCCATGTATAGTCTTCTGAAGCAGTATCTCCTTCCGGAAAGACCTCAAGGTTTGGTACTTTTTCATCACGTTTGTATTGACTGGCAGGAAACCACTCGGTCATGATACGGGTATAGGCAGCGGGCACACACTCAATACCTGTAGATGAGGTGACAGAGAACACAGCCCATGTGGCCGCAGGAATTGTTTCAATCGTCATTCCTTCCGGTTTTCTCCCTTTGAACTCTGCTCCAATAATTGATTTTGTTCTTCCATTTTCCGCTTCATACCAATATGCTCCCACCTGCCAGAAAGGGGCAGTATAATAATTATCCGCACCTCCGCCATTCCACAAAAGGAAATCATACTCATCCATAAACCTTCTCCATAGAGGAGTCAGATGCTCTCCGTTTTCACATTCTTCATCGTACCCTGACAGACCGACAATCTGAAAAGATTCCCTCTTTTCAATCCTGAAGTTTATGACGTCTGCCCCCTTCATGGTAAGGGAAAAAGCCATGGGCGGGTAATTCTTTAAGAATACCCCTGTTTTTCGGGCAGATAAAGGCGCAACTCCATGCAGCTCCTTAAAAGCTCTGGCAAAAGCAGTCTGGGATTCATATCCATATTTCAAGGCGATATCCACAATTTTTTCCTCCCCCGCCCGAATATCAAAAACAGCCTGGGACAGTCTCCTGCGGCGAATGTATTCCGAGACGGGCATTCCTGTCAGAAAGGAGAAAACTCGTGAAAATTCATAGACAGAACAGCACGCTATACCTGCCAGTGACTCATGCCGTATCTGATTCGTCAGATTTTCTTCAATGTAACACATAACTTTATTCATACCATTCAGCCAGTCCATACTTTCACTCCTCCGTAATAGGATCGTTTCCTGACAGTCTCGCTGCCACACAACATCTGTTCCCTTTAGATATCTGATATCTTTGTTTATTATATCCCAGGGAAAAAAATATTTCTGTACATTTCCTGCTAATTTGAGAATAAATCCATGGCTCCGCTCCAACATTACCATGGAATCGCCGCTGCCCCTAAAAAGGCGTTTCAAAAGAGAAAAAATTAAAAATACCCTGCGTAATATATTGCTTATAACGCTGCGTGATGTAGTAAAATATAATTTGAGAAGCCCGGCTGGAGAATGGCACAGGAAAATTCCTTCCCGCCCAGGGGGGCTCCTCCGCGGAGAGGCGGAACAGGTTCCTGCAAGCGGGAACCGAAAAAGGAGGTGATAACCATGTCAAAATATACAACAGGAGAGATTGCCCGGCTCTGCGGCGTATCTGTGCGGACGGTGCAGTATTACGATACCAGAGGCATTCTGATACCCAGCAATATGAGCGAAGGCGGCAGGCGGCTCTATTCAGAGGACGACTTAAGGCGGATGAAGGTCATCTGTTTCCTTCGGGAGGCGGGACTGTCCATCAACAGCATAGGCGAGCTTCTCTCCTCCGACGATCCCGGCAGTACCATTGCTGTCATGCTTGAACAGCAGGAAAAAATACTCAAGGAGGAAATTGCCGGACGGCAGGCTCAGCTTGACCTTCTGGAAGGGATCAGGCGGGGGCTGAGAGATACGGCACCATTTTCTGTGGAATCCATCGGCGATATAGCCTATGCAATGGAAAACAGGAAAAAGATGAAGCAGCTGCATATTATCCTGTTGATCCTGGGGATTCCTATCAACATCCTGCAGTGGAGCGCGATCGTCCTTTGGATCGTCGGCGGGATATGGCAGCCCTTTGCCTGCTGTGTCCTGATTATTGTCCTTTATACTGTCTGGATAACAGACTTTTATTTTAAACGGATTGAATATATCTGTCCGCAGTGTCACGAGATATTTAAACCGACATTAAAAGAAATGTTCTGGGCTCCCCATACCCCCACACTCCGGAAGCTGACCTGCACCTGCTGCGGATACAAGGGCTTCTGTGTGGAGACTTATAAAAAAGGAAATCATGACAAAAATAATAAAAAGTAAAAGGAGTATTGTAAAATGGATAAACTCATGGACTTTCTGCCCTTTATAATCCCTCTGGCAATTGCGGAGTTTGCACTGCTGGGCTATACACTGTATCATATTCTGACCCACAAAAATTATAAAAGGGGCAATCGCACACTGTGGCTGGTGGTGGCGCTTGTGGGGATGCAGTTCATAGGCCCCGTCCTGTATTTCCTGCTTGGAAAGGAGAGCGACTGACATGGATGTGCTGACGATCCGACAACTGAGCAAACGCTTCGGCAATAAGGAGGTGCTCCGCGGCCTGGACCTGACCGTTCCGGAACACAGCATCTACGGCTTTATCGGCAGAAACGGCGCGGGAAAAACCACAACAATGAAAGCCATACTGGGGCTTCTAAAGCCGGACAGCGGCGAAATCCTGTGCCTGGGGGAAAAGGTCTGTTACGGCCAGACCCATACCAACCGGCATATCGGCTATCTGCCCGACGTGCCGGAATATTACTCTTATATGACGCCCCTTGAATACCTGAAGTTCTGCGGAGAGGTCTGCGGAATGGGCAAGGCCGATATCCTGGCCAGAAGCAATGAACTGCTGGCGCTGGTAGGGCTTGGACAGGATAACCGCCGTATCAGGGGCTTTTCAAGGGGGATGAAACAGCGCCTGGGAATCGCGCAGGCGCTGCTTCTCCGCCCCCGGCTCCTCATCTGTGACGAGCCTACCTCTGCCCTGGATCCCGCAGGCAGAAAAGAGATCCTTGACATACTTCTCGCGGCAAAAGAACAGACTACGATCCTGTTCTCCACACATATACTGGCGGATGTGGAGCGTATCTGCACAGAGGCCGCTTTTCTCAGCGGAGGCAGGATCGTCATGCAGGGAACCATTGCCGAGCTGAAAAGCAGGCGTGCATCCGACGGATATATCCTTGAAACCTTACGGGAGCAGGACGCCAGGGCGCTTATGAATAAGTCCAGTACCCTCCGGCTTACAGAACAGAACACTTTGGTATTCCACGGAGGAGAAAATGAATATTTCTCCATCCTGCAATATATTGCTGAGAACAGGATCCCCATTCAGCGGATCGAAAGAATAGAACCAACCCTTGAATCGCTCTTTCTGGAGGTGACAAAATGAGATCTTTCATTGCTTTTATGAAAAAAGAATGTCTTGAGTCTGTACGCACCGGCAGGCTCATAATCCTTATGCTCCTGTTTGTACTGTTTGGCATTATGAATCCCGCAATTGCAAAGCTGACCCCGTGGATCATGGAAATGTTTGCGGACACCATGGCAGAGAGCGGGCTTATCATAACAGATGTCCAGGTGGACGCCATGACCTCATGGACACAGTTTTTCAAAAATATTCCCCTGGCGCTCATAGCTTTTGTCCTGATCTGCAGCGATACCTTCACCAGAGAATATAAGAGCGGTACTTTGCTCCTTGTGCTGACAAAGGGTCTGGCAAGATTTCAGGTCGTGCTTGGCAAAAGCGCGCTGCTATTCTCTCTCTGGACGTTGGGATACTGGCTCTGCTTCGCCATTACCTATGGCTACAACGCTTATTTCTGGGACAACAAAGCCACCGGTAATCTGTTCCCGGCGGCTTTGTCCTGGTGGCTGTTCGGAATGTGGGTCATATGCCTTGTGATCCTGTTTTCGGTCCTTCTGCGAAATAACACGGAAGTTATGCTGTGTACCGCCGCAGCGGTCCTGCTTGCATACCTTTTGAGCTTTCTTCCAAAGGTGAATGCATATACACCCGCGGCATTGATGGGTGCCGTATCTCTCTTAGGCAGCCCAGGCATGCAGGAGAACCTGAATACAGCCATCACCCTTCAGAAGCCTGTTATCATTACTGTGGCAACATGTGTGATATGCCTGGCCGCCAGCATTCCGGTCATGAATAAGAAACAGCTGTAGCTAAGCCTTAAGCCTGATTTCTTCAAAACTGGATAGGCTTCACATCCGGCGTCAGCGGCTCCATTTTGTACTCCGGCAGGCTGTCAAGCAGGTCTTCCAGGCACTGTGTGGTATTGTACACAATGTCGTGGCAGAGCATCACGACCTTCTTGCGCCCCCGGGTACTTTCCACCCCGTTCTTCACAAGCTGTTCCGGGTCGGAATGCGATACCGCATCCTCCAGGCTGGCATTCCAGTCGAAATAAATGTAGCCATTCTCCGTCATCCTGGCGATGATCTCCTCGTAGACATCCTTGTTATGATTGTTGATGCTGCCGCCGGGAAAACGGAATAACTGCACTTCCACCCCTGTAGTCTCCAGGATTATGTCATATGCCTTTTGAAAATCCTCCAAATACGCGTCAACGCTGGCATAGATCTGCTTGTAATCATGGCGGTAGCAGTGGATGCCTACCGTGTGTCCCTCTTCCACAATCCTCTGTGCCATTTCAGGATGCTTTGCCACGTTTTCCCCCACAAGGAAGAAGGTTGCCTTTATGTCATGAGCCTTCAAAATATCCAGCACTGCCGCCGTATTTTCTTCGGAGGGACCGTCATCGAAGGTCAGGTACATGGTCTTGGGATTAAAATAATAGTCGATGCCCTGGGCGATACCTGCCGCCACCTTTTCCTGATACTCCGGCGAGGCAAGCGCCATACACTCCTCCTCGTTGCTCAAAAAGCCAGTCTCGATCAGGCAGGCAGGTACGGCTGCCTCCCTGATCACATACAGCTCATCCGTATTCCGGAGCTCCCTGTCCCTTGCGCCTGTCTTTTCCACTGTACCTTTATGTATCAGCTGTGCCAGACGCCTGCTGCCCTGTATATCTCCATAATACCACGTCTCAATGCCTGACACGGAATCTACATCTTTGCTGTCATAAGCATTCTGATGGATGCTGACATAAATATCCGCTTTCGCCTCCTGAGCAAGCTGGACACGCTCCTCCAGAGACAGGTGCGTGTCATCATCCTCCCTGAGGAGCACCGCCTCCAGTCCCAGGGCCTGAACCTTTTCTTTTAAAAGCAGGGCAAGCTGCAGGTTGATGCTTTTTTCCAAAATATCGCCCCTCACACTGCCGCCGTCCCAGCCGCCGTGTCCCGGGTCGATTGCCACTCTGGGAGTGTGCTGCTCATCCGCCAGCACTACCACTTCCTCCTTGGGAACCTCCACAGGTCCCTGCACCTTTCTCTCCGAAAGCTTTCCCTTAAGTGTCTCCGATATTTCCTGTCTGTTGCCTGTTCCGTCTCCCATTAGGAAATATACCGCCCCAAAGCATGCAAATATGAGGGTCATAATGGCAGCCGCTGCCACAATCATACCTTTATATCTTATCTTGCCTGTTCTTTCTTTTCCTGATTTGCTGTTCCTTTTCTCAAACCCGTGAACTGTCCGACTGTCATAAGGACTTATCCTGACCAGTTTGATCCCATCTGTTCCGTTTCTCGTCGCCTTCTGCCCGCGCATATGTATCCCTCTTTCCTTCCCCTTCGCCGGTATGAGAATGTTTCACAAGCCGTGAAAATCCATCAGACGTACCTCAACCGCTTAAAAGACCCTCTCATGCCTTTCCTTCATAACCGCTGATATACAGTATATGAGGTTGCACCATCAAACTTTCATATTTTTTGCATATAATTTGCATCATTGAGAAATTTTCAGGAACAATTCGTTAATCCCCTCATAAAATCCAACAGTGACAATGGTACTGTTCGCCTCCATGCCCGTGAAGCTGTACTTTTTGAAATAAGGGGTGGTCTCTGCCAGGGGATTGGTATTCGTGTACTCCACAGGCTCCTCCAGACCCATATACCCCGCCCATGCCCGGATGATACCGTCCGCATCAATCTCTTTCCACGAGGTAAGCTCCGTCCTCACATAAAACTCATATATTTTCCCCGTATCCGCGTCCACACAGGCATCCAGCAGGCGGTTCTTTTTGTTGGCATTCTGGGTGGCGGTGTTCAGGCTGATCTTCCACACCAGCACATTGTTCCGGGGCTCCGGCACGTCGATGGCGGAATACTGCACCGCGCTGTAGGAGGAGGCCGCCAGCTCACGCACCCCCTGGGGGAGGACGCCCAATTCCTTCAATTCTTTGACCCCCTGGTTGCACAGGGCAACTCCCTGACTTGCCGAAACCGCCTGGCCGGATGCATCCTTGCGGTTCGTCACAAAGGCATAGGTGCCCATGAGTTCCTGATAATCCGTATTGGCGGAGCCTGGCCTGGTCATGGCATTCTGCTCACTCTCCGGCAGGGTCTGGCTGCTGAGGCATTTTGACAATATATACAGCTTCTCATTGGCACTGAGAGAATAACGATAGCCCTCCAGACCTGTCTCCGCCTCCTGGGTATGTACCTGATTCAGAATATTGTTGTCCCGGTATCGTGCCAGCGCTTCCGGTCCCCACACCGCGAAGACCACGATCACCACCGCCAGAGGAATCAGCAGCAGACTAATTTTCTTCATTTTTCAGCGCCTCCTCCTTCTTCCCCGGCCGTTTGTCCTGTTCCGTCTTCTGGTCCTGGCTGCTTTTTTTATCCGAACTTCCTTTTTTATCCGGAGCGTCCCTTTTATCCAAATCCCCTTTTTTATCCGGAAGGAGCCTTTTATCTGTATCCTCCTGGACAGGATTGCCTGCCGGGATCACAAAATTGATTTTCGTTCCCTCCCCCACCCGGCTCTCAATCTCCAGTGTGCTGTTGTGAAGCCGCAGGATCTCCACGCAGAGTGCCAGCCCCAGCCCTGCACCGTTCTTGCTGCGGGAGCGGGACTTGTCCACCATATAGAAAGCCTCCGTGACTTTCTTCAGTTCCCCCTCCGGAATACCCACACCGTAGTCCTTTACCTGGAAGCCGTAACCGTATTCCAGCTGCTTTCCTGATATCTCTACCACCGCTCCCTCACAGGAAGCCTTGCAGGCATTGTCCACAAGATTCAAGAGTACAGACTTTAAAAGGTTCACCTCCACATATATGGTTCCCTGTTCAAAGCTTATCTCCAGCTGCTGTCCTACATTGTCCGCAAACATGTCCTTCAGGTACTGGAACAAAACCTGTACAGACACAGGCTGTCGCTCAATTTTTCCCCTTTTTGTGACAATGATGTCAAGTAATCGAAAAGACATGCTCTCCAGGCGTTTGCCCTCTGTATAGATATAATTGGAACAGAGAAAATGCTTTTCTTCGTCCAGCTTCCGGGAGCGCAGCAGGTCGGCATAGCCGATTATGGAAGTGAGAGGAGTTTTCAGCTCATGGGCAAAGGCGGCGATGAAATCTTCTCTTGACTGCACTCCTTCCTGGAGCTCCTGGATAGTGTCTTCCAGCACATTTGCCATGCTGTTAAAATCCCTTGTCAGCTGTCCCAGCTCGTCATTGCTCACAAGGGTGGCGCGGTAACTGTAATCACCCTCCGCTATCTTCCTGGTAGCCCGGGCCAGGATCCGAATGGGCTTTGTCAGCCATGTGCAGATCAGGAACATGATAACGGCACAGATAACCAGCATTGCAAGGGTCATCCTGCGGTAAACGGAGAATCCCGCCACACGTTCTTCAAAGACCTCTGTAATATCCTGCTGGACCTCCAGGTACAGGTTTCTGTCCAGGGCATTGACCATAATGCCCGTATGGATATAATAACGGTCCCCCCGCTGCACGATCTGCCAGCTCCTGGTCCCTTCCTGCACCTGCTGCACAAAAGCAGTATCCTCCAGAAAATTGCTGCTGGCATAAATCGGCTTCTTATTTTCGTTGGACAGCCTCAGAAACTGGCTTCCGCGGACGCTGTTCTCCAGGTTTGCCCCAATCTGCTGCACGGCGATATCCTGCAGCACATCGTACTTTGTGGGCACATTCAGAGCCGCAGTCTCAAAGGCAAACTGCAGGATATAGCTGTCGTCCAGAGTCTGAGCAACCTCCCGGCCCAACGATGCCTCAAAGACATGGTTGACAAAAAAATATCCGCTGAGACCAAATGCCGCCGCTGTAATAATGATGGTCCACAACAGAATCTTGTACAAAAACTTCATATCAGATCTCCAGCCGGTAGCCTACCTTGTATACGGCGACCAGATTTTCCTCCCAGCCCATCTTGCGGCGCAGCCTCTGGACGTGCAGGTCAAGAGTACGGCTGTCCGCCATATACTCGTCCCCCCATACCTTCTCATAAAGATTTTCACGGAACAGTGCTATGTTCTTGTTGCGGATGAACAGCACCAGCAGGCCATATTCCTTGTTAGTCAGCACAATCTGCCTGCCAGCCTTGGTGACAGTCCGCGCCTCCACATCAACAGTCACATCTCCGGCAGTGAGCACAGTCTCCGTCTTGTTGTATCGTCGGAGCACTACTTCCACCCTTGCGATCAGCTCCACCACGTCAAAGGGCTTCACCAGGTAATCCTCCGCCCCGAGCCGCAGCCCCCTGACCCTGTCTTTTACCGCATGCCTGGCGGTGATAAAGATGACCGGGACCTTTAAAGGCCTGATATATTCCATGATGTCATAACCGTCCGCCCCGGGAAGCATGATATCCAAAAGGATCAGGTCAAAACTTTCCGTTTCGATCAGGTCGATCGCCTGCAGCCCGTCCTGCACGGCTTTACACTGATAGCCTGCAGCAGACAGGTTAATATCTATTAAATCGCAGATCGGTTTCTCATCATCCACAATCAGTATCTTAATCATTCCTCAATCCGCCATCCCCAGTATTCTCTGATAATCACCAACAGTTCTTTCATAGTATCTTCTTCCGTACATTGATAATAATCGGCAAAAGCCGTATCCACGGAAAAGCCGTCCGTCCTCTGATAATAAATATCACACTTGGAATCCACCAGGACCTCCCCATCCGGCCCGTCATAGCTGTATTTTCCCAGGACCACAATGTCCTTCATGCCGTCGCCGTCCACATCCTTGCAGATCATGCCCCTGAGCGCATACAGATTGTCGTAGTCCTCCATGGGCTGAAAGCTCCAGACAATATGGCCCTGCTCGTTCACCAGGTAGATCATGAACACATCGTACTGGGCTATGCGGATAATCCCCGGGACTACCTTAAGCCGCCCCTGCTTCTCAAAGTTCTGGTAATAGCTGTTCTCCTGGATGATCTGGAAACCGTTGTCCAGAAGTTCATCTAATGTGGACGCCGTATACAGGATCTCCGTGGAACTGCCTTCCTTCACATAAGAAACAATGCATTTTGCACTCTTGTTCATGCTGAAACGGTTGATCTTATCGGAAATCCGCCAGTCCCGATAAAAAGACTGGTCCTGCTGGAAAAGCACATCCCCGGTCTTATAGGTCTTTCCTGCGTATGCACCTGTGTCATTCTGGCAGTTGGTGATCAGGATGATGTCCGTCAGCCCGTCCTCATTCAGATCATGGAAGGAAACCGCCGCCACGTCCCTGGTGGGCTGCTCCAGCTGTCCCAGGAACCTGTTGTTAGTCTCAAGCTGGTTGGTCTTGAAAAGGACTCTGCCCTCCTGATCCGCGATCAATACTGCAAGCCTGTGGTACTGTGTGTCCATAATAGGCAGGAATGTCACTTCCTCCTGGCCAAAAGACTCCAGAACCACCGGAAAGCTCTGGCTCTCCATCACCTCATATCCATTGGCATCGATATCGTTCACCGTCTCTATGGCCGCAAAGCTCTCCTGGTACGCCTGATAATCCCGAACCAGCCTTACAAGCTCCTGATCCATCTCAGATCCCGCATCAACTGCGCCGCCGCCCACATCGGAAAGTATCATAAATGTTGTCAGCACAAGTGATATCCATATCTTAACCAAAGCCAATCTCCTTCTGCACGGGCGCAGAGCCAATCCCTATTCCACAAATTTTAATATGGCAGCACAGGTTTTGGGCAGGCACACATTGATCTTGCCCGCTTCAATCTGGAACTCCTGCTGTCCCATGGAATAGCTGTTCTCATCAGACCAAAGCAGCGCCTTCATCGTACCGTGCTTGGCCGTGCCCAGCTCCCACACAAAGACTACCTTCTCTATGGGATGGTCATTGTTGTTGACCAGGATCAGGCACTGGCCATTTTTATTAAACCTTCCATAGGCAATAAAATTATAATCACTGTCC
Source organism: uncultured Lachnospiraceae bacterium (assembly GCA_948470905.1). Lineage (GTDB taxonomy): Bacteria > Bacillota > Clostridia > Lachnospirales > Lachnospiraceae > Acetatifactor. Next base: position 19,513 of record CAOKQK010000012.1, read on the forward strand.
ACATATTTCATGGAACCGGTCCGCAGCTCCTGATTCTCCCTGCGGATGCGGATGATATCCTTGTGGAACCGGACCAGCTCCCTGTCCTCCTGTCCCCAGGGATAGGTCCTCCTGTTGTCGGGATCGGTGAAGCCGCATACCCCCGCTTCATCACCGTAGTAGATCGTAGGCGCTCCCACCCACGTCATCTGCATGATGACTGCCTCCCGGAACACCGCCCTGTTGATATCCTGCTCCGCAGCCTGGGAGCCCAGTGTGCGTGCCCTGCCTACCTTACGGTTCGTGCGGGTCAGGAAACGGGAATGGTCATGATTGGACAGCTCATTCATTGCCACCTGCCAGCTGGGCATGGAAAAACTCGCCGAATGATGGCGCATGGCGCCCCAAAAGCTCTCCGCATTTCCCAGCAGGTCCTCCCGGAAATCGTCGCTGTGCTTCTCCATACCGGTCAAAAACCACGTAACCGGCTCCATAAAAGCATCATAGTTCATGACAGTGTCCCACTCATCGCCCTGGAGCCAATCCTTGGTATTGCCGTAATGCTCCGCAAGGATGATCGCCTCCGGATTTGCCTCCTTGACCGCCTTGCGGAATTCCTTCCAAAAATAATGGTTGTACTCCTGGCTGTGCCCCAGGTCCGCAGCGACGTCCAGCCTCCAGCCGTCCGCATTAAAAGGCGGGGACACCCACTTTTTCCCGATATACATGATATAGTCAAATAATTCTTTGGAACCCTCGTAATTGAGCTTGGGCAGGGTGTCATGTCCCCACCAGCCGTCATACGAGCCATTGTAGGGCCATGCATGCTGGTTGTGGAAATCATAATAATTCCTGTAAGGGCTGTCCCCGCTGATATAGGCGCCCTTCTCGTACCCTTCCGCGTCCTCATAAATCCGCTCTTTGTCCAGCCACTTGTTAAAAGAGCCGCTGTGGTTGAACACGCCGTCCATAATGACACGCATGCCGCGCCTGTGTACTTCCTCCACCAGCTCGATAAACAGCTTATTGCTCGCCTCCAGGTTGGCAAGGTTGGTGACACGGTTAATATATCTGGATGCGTATCGGTTTTCCTTCTGCCCGTCCGGCAGAAGCTCCCCCTCATCCTCCACAATCCTGCCAAAGTGAGGGTCTATATAGTCATAATCCTGAATGTCGTATTTGTGGTTGGAAGGAGAGACAAAGAGCGGATTGAAATAAATGACCTCCACCCCCAGCTCCTGCAGATAGTCCAGCTTGTCGATCACACCCTGCAGATCCCCCCCATAAAATTCCCGCACATCCATCTGCGCAGGATAACGCCCCCAGTCCTCCACACGGTGGACGGGCTCGTTGATATAACAGTATTCATTGGTCAGCACGTCATTGGAAGGATCCCCGTTGCAGAACCGGTCCACATAGATCTGATAGATCACAGCGCCCTTTGCCCAATCCGGCGTCTTAAAGCCCGGGATAATGCAGAAGTCATAGTACTCATTTACCTCCTGCACCAGACCTCTGATATCATAATAGCCTGTCAGCCTCCCTGATGTCACCTCAAAATAATATGTCGCTTTTTCATTGTCCAGCTGAAGTTCGCAGGCATAAAAATCAAAATGCTTGGTCACTTCTACCTTCCTCATAACATATTTTTCGCCTCTGTACACCAGAAGCACCCTGTCTACATTGTTTTTTGCCGTGCGGAACCGGATTGTCACCTTTGCAAAGGGATCCGGCTCCGCATTAGAAACATAATCCCCTGTTGTGTCGGTATACAGCGCACGTCTGTTAAAAACAGGCCGCATCTGGGATATATACCTCTGATTATTTTCCAGTTGTCTTATCTTATCTAAGTTCAGCTTTTCGTCCACTGTTGTTCTCCCGATTAATTTATGGTGAAACACTTTTATTTTACCTAAAAGAAGTCCTCAATTCAAGAGAAATTTAAAAAGTCCGGTCAAAATAACCCAATTGCCTTAAATCATCACGTAAAAAGGACAGCCATGGGGTGACTGCCCTTTTTCAGAGAAGGTATCTCTTTCTTATGGGGTATAGCAAAAACTATAAAATGTATTGGGGGGTTACGCATATTATAATACCATCTCCCACATTTTTTGGCTAGTTCTAAAATTCACAAACATTACAAAACACATTCTTATTTTTTATGCATATTTACTAATTGACCAGTCCGTCATCTGTGAACAGCGCCTCAAATTCTGTCCTGCCAATTTTCTCCTTCTCCAGAAGAAGCTTTGCACAATCGTGGAGCACCTGCTCATGTTTCATGATGATCGACTTTGCTTTTGAATAGCATTCGTCAATGATGGACTTTACCTCCCTGTCAATTTCGCCGGACACTGCCTCGCTGTGGGACTTGGCATGTGCCAGGTCACGTCCGATAAACACTTCGTCGTCATCGTCGTCATAACAGATGACACCGATATTCTCCGACATGCCGAAACGCGTCACCATCCTGCGCGCCACCTTGGTCGCCTTCTTGATATCGCTGGACGCGCCTGTGGTAATGTCCTGGAATACTATCTCCTCCGCAATGCGCCCGCCCAGGGATACCATGATCTCCTGCAGCATACGTCCCCTGGTGGTGAACATCTCATCTTTCTCCGGCAGCGGCATGGTGTAGCCTGCTGCGCCTACGCCGGTAGGTATGATGGAAACCGTATAGACCGGTCCCACATCCGGCAGCACATGAAATAGGATCGCATGCCCCGCCTCATGGTACGCCGTTATCTTTTTCTCTTTATCCAGGATGATACGGCTCTTTTTCTCCGCGCCGATGCCGACCTTCACAAAGGACCGCCTGATGTCATCCTGTTTCACGAAGCCTCTGCCTTCCTTTGCCGCAAGGATTGCCGCCTCGTTCATCAGATTCTCCAGGTCTGCCCCTGTAAAGCCGGCCGTGGTCTGCGCCACCTGTTTTAAATCCACGTCCTCCGCCAGAGGCTTATTTTTGGCATGCACATGCAGGATGTCCTCCCTGCCCTTCACATCGGGGGCGCCCACGGCAATCTTGCGGTCAAAGCGCCCGGGGCGCAGGATTGCAGGATCCAGGATATCCACCCGGTTGGTGGCCGCCATCACGATAATGCCCTCGTTGATACCGAAACCGTCCATCTCCACCAGCAGCTGGTTCAAGGTCTGTTCCCTCTCGTCATGCCCGCCGCCCATGCCGGTGCCGCGGCGTCTCGCCACCGCGTCGATCTCGTCTATGAACACAATGCAGGGACAGTTCTTCTTTGCGTCCTCGAACAGGTCACGGACGCGGGAGGCACCCACGCCCACGAACATTTCTACAAAATCCGATCCGGAAATACTGAAGAACGGTACTCCCGCCTCCCCTGCCACCGCCTTTGCAAGCAGCGTCTTACCGGTTCCGGGAGGTCCCTCCAAAAGTACGCCCTTGGGTATCCTCGCCCCGACTTTGGTATATTTGCCGGGCTCCTTGAGGAAGTCCACTATTTCCTCAAGTTCTTCCTTTTCCTCCATCAATCCCGCCACCTGCGCAAAGGTGATGGTCCTTTCTCCCATATACATCCGGGCACGGCTTTTCCCGAAGTTCATCATCTTGGCGTTGCCGCCTCCGGCGTTCTGGGCATTGACCATCATAAAAAGGAACACTCCAACTACAAGCACGATCAGCATGGGGACCAGCGTATTCAGCACCCAGCCCTCCCTGGGCACATCCTTCACAAGCGGGTCAAAACCGTAGGAGCGCACCAGCTCCTCCGCCTCCATGATATCTGTCACAAAAAGCTTCATGTCGGCGCCGTTTTTCAGCTCCACCCGCAGATAACCTGTGGGCACCTCGCTGTTGGGATTTACCACTACCTCCACAACCCTGCCTGCCTCCAGGTCGGCAACAAATTCTTCCCGCGTATAATCCTTATCTGCGCCTCCAAAAGTCACCAGCACAAAGATCACCATAAATAAAAGCACGATAAATACATAAAATGAACTAAATCCTCTGTTTTGTCTCAACTCACAAGCCTCCTAATCGTCAAATTCCACTACCCCGATATACGGCAGGTTCCGATATTTCTGATCGTAATCCAATCCGTAACCCACAACAAATGCATCGGGAATCCGGAAGCCCGTATAGTCCACTTTCACGTCCGTCACACGTCTTTCGGGTTTATCAAGCAGCGTACACAGGCGCAGGGATGCCGGTCTTCTCTCTTCAAGCAGCTCCAACAGGCAGCTCAGAGTCCTGCCGCTGTCCACGATATCCTCCACCACGAGGACATCCCTGCCCTGGACAGGTTCATCCAGATCCTTCTTGATCCTGATCCTGCCACTGGATTCCGTACCCGCTCCATAGCTGGACACGTACATGAAATCCAGCGATACCGGAACAGTGATCCTCTTGGCAAGCTCACACATAAAAAAGCTACCCCCCTTGAGCACGCAGATCAGGTGTACCTCCTTGCCTGCATAATCCCTGCTGATCTGTGCTCCAATCTCACTGATCCTGGCATCAACGTCTTCTTCTGATATAAGTACCTTAATGCGTTCCGACATTTTCCTCCTCCGTTTCGCTGACAGTAAATGCTTTCTTTAATTGTACCTGCAAAATACGTCTTGTATTCTCACTGACCTTAAAAAATTCACTGATCCGATAACCTGCCAGCCACAAAACATGGCTGCCCATGGCAAGCAGTGGTATGCTTCCACGCTGTTCTCTGTGTATCTTCTCGGCAATCATATAATCCTTCAGAGACTTGTGTACCAACCGGCCCTCTCTGTCCGTTATGGTGAGAAAATCACCCTTTCTCCGAAAGCGGATCACAGGGGATTCTATTATTTTATCATAATCCAGCCATTTCGTATACTGATTTCTTGGAACTTCCTGACCTTTTATTCCAAAAAAAATGTCAAATTCCATGATTTCACCATTTTTCATCCTTATTGTGACCGGATAATCCTGCACCCGGGCTGGCAGCATCCTCTCCCAGTCCCCGCTGCCCTCTGCACCGGGCGATTCCTGCCGACCCGGATTCTCCTCTGCCACGGACAATTCCTGCCGACCCCCATGCCCTGCCGCGCCGGGCGCTCCCTTCTGCACTGGATTCTCCTCCGCACCAGGCGGTCCCCCCAGGGCTGTCTTCCGCTCACGGCGTTCCAGCACCACCTCGCCATACCTCCTTCTGGCGCAAATGCCAAAGGGCAGGTTCAGGTCACGGTTGCCAGACTCCCGAAACAGGCTTAAGACATCCTCCACATGTACCGCGGAAATATCCTTCCCCGTGGGGGAAAGAGCCTTGGCTATCTTAAGCAGAAGTCGCTTCTGCAGCACGATATGAAATTCCCGGAAACGGCTGACCTCCACAGTATAGCGCGCCACAGCCGCGCTGCATTGCCGCCGCAGCCCCGGCGCATCACGACCGCAAAGACTCACTCCTTGCCGCCGCAGCCCCGGCGCATCACGACCGCAAAGGCTCACTCCTTGCCGCCGCAGCCCCGATGCCTCACATGCGGCAGGGCTTACGCATCTCTCCCACGCTGCCATGGTCTGCTGTTCCAGGTAGTCCTCCGCCTCGGACAGGATTTCCGCCGTACAGCACATATGTGCCGCCGCCCCCTGCACAACCTGGCTCTCCGCATAGGGCAGTATGTGATGACGGATCCGGTTCCTGCGGTAATGATCCTCCCCGTTAGTGCTGTCCGTGCGCCAGGAAATCCCTCGCTGCCTCAGATATGCCTCTATCTCCTGCCTCTCCAGACAGAGGACAGGGTGGATCACGGCGTCCCGCACAGGCGCAATGCCGCACAGACCCTTAAGCCCGCTGCCGCGAAACAGGTGGAACAACATAGTCTCCGCATTGTCGCCCATGTTGTGCGCCACGGCAATCCTGGCGCCTCCCATGTCATCCGCCGCCTGATAAAATGCCCGATAGCGGAGCCTTCTGCCCGCATCCTCCTGGGAACATCTCTCCCTGGCGGCGATTTCCCGCACATCCTCCCTGGTGAGGCAGAAAGGTATATGAAACTGCCGGCACAGATCCTCCACATACCGTGCATCCTCCCCCGCGTCAGCGCGCAGCCCATGATCCACATGGACGACTCTAAGGCTTATGGGCACCTTTTTGCCATATTCCAACAGTAAAAGCAGCAGGCAGACCGAATCCGCCCCTCCGGAAACGCCTGCTACGATATTATCTCCGGATGTGATCATATGATATTTTTCTACATAGGAAAATACCTTTTTTTCTATAGCGCTGATTTTTATTTTCTCCATATCCAAATGTTATCCTAAATGGAAGAAAAAGTCAAATAGCCTATTGATTTTCCCAAATTCCTATGACCCCTATGGTCATGTCATCATGAACTCTGCCCCCGCTGGCCCGCAGGGCGATGCGCAGCAGCCGCTCCGCAATATCTCCCGGATTGCTGTCCTCTATGCCCGCCAGGACCTCCGAGATCCTGTCTTCATAATCTTCTTTCTCAAAGGCATCCACGACCCCGTCAGACACCATGACCAGATAATCCCCGTCCTCCAGCTTCCTGCAGAGAGGCTTTACCTCTATCTGGGGAAAAATGCCCAGGGGCAGATTGCCAAGCGCCAGCTGCTCTACCTTCCCGTCTCCGGAACGTTTCAGAAAGGTAGCTGCGCCGCCGACCTTCCTGAACTGGCAGCTGCCCTGATACAGGTCGATCTCGCAGATGTCCAGGGTCGGGTGGTTGCCGTCCTCTCCCACTGCGAACAGAGCAGTGTTTACCATACTGATGGCGGCATCCGTCTCATAGCCCGCCTCCAGCATCTTCTCCATCAGATCCAGGACCCTTTCGCTGTCCCTGCACGCCTTCTCGCCGGAGCCGGTGCCGTCCGAAAGCATAATGGTCATCCTGCCCTTTTCCGCCTCGATCACGGCATAATTGTCCCCGGAGACTACCTCATCCTCCTTTACCACCCTGGAAAAGCCCGTCAGCACCAGATAATCCGATTCCTCCTCCAGGATAAAGCTGCGCGGCACGCTTTCAATGGTGTAAGGGCTGCTCACAGACAGCTGCAGCCTTCTGTCCAATACCACGGATATCATATCTGCGGCATCCTCCGCCGCTATCTTCTGTCCCCGCGCCGCCCTCATCGTCAGGACAATCGCCTGCTTTCCGTTGCCCTGTGCAAAATAACAGGGATTTTCTGCACGGATGCCCTCCTCGGCCAGCGCCTGCAGAATCCTGCGCCTTTTTCTCGCCTCCATGGGATACAGAGTCAGCGCCTCACATGCCGTCTCCGTCATGATCTTTGCAACCTCATTCAAATGTCCGCTGATGGCCTGCCTGTTCTCCCACAGCCGCTTCTCCTCCAGGATCGTCTGCCTGTCCTGGGATACGCCCTCACTGGGGAGGAATTCCAGGTCATAGCTCCTCGCCAGCTCCTGAAAGCTGTCTGCATAATTTAACAGCCTGCGCCTGCACAGGTCGGAAACCTGCGCGGCCTGCTGTTCTTTATCTGCACTCCTGCTCCAACTCATTTTCCCTACTCACCCTTCTTTCTATATTGTCTTCTGATCCGGACATCCGCAGAATTGCATGCCGCCCATGCAGCTTCTTTCTCTCCAAATGCCACAGACCTTTCTCCGCCTCTAAGGAAAATATTCCTCCTGTGCGGTTGCTAATCCGCCATCGCATTTGCATTGCCATAAATGGCATGCAAATGTGTTGTCGAATTGCAACCGCACAGGTGGAAAATATCTCCCCAGACTGCTGGTACACATTATAAAAACCGGGAAAATGTTTTTTTGTCAAAACAGGAAGCCTGTCCCTTAAAGTTTTGCGACAAAAAAAGCGAAAGACCTGAGTCTTCCGCCTTACTTATCCTCTTTAAATAAAATCTCACCCTCATAGACCAGTCCCAGCTTCTCTCTTGCCACATTCTCAATATAACCTTTGGTCTTAACCTCCTTGGCAAACTCCTCTATTTCCAGGGCGTACCGTTCTTCCTCCGCGATCAGCGTCTCCAGCTGCTGCAGCTCCGCCTTCTTATCTTCTATCTTCTGCTGTATACCCACGCTTCTCACTGCAACCGCCACCATGATCATCACAACGACCAACGATACCAGAAACATACTAAAGCGATTTTGACTTCTCCTGCGATACGCAATCCTTCTCCCTGCCATGGCTTTTCCTTTCCCGAGATCCGCTTTCCGATTCTGTTTCCGGTCTTGCCGGCAACCCTGTCCCAGTCCTCATTCTGATTCCTTATAAATCCTGCCCTTTCGTCCCTGAGGTGTCTCTACTTTGTCTTGAATCCTATTTTAAGCAATTTCAGGAAAATGGTCAACCTGTTTTTTATGGCACGCCTGATCCGGTGCAGCAGGCGATGCACCCCGCTTCCGGCTCTGTTGGCTGTTTTCCTTGCTTTCCTGCCCAGGAAGCTGAAAGGTTTGCACAAAAATTTCAAAACTTTGCCCAATATTTTCAGCGCTTTACCCAAGCCAAGGGAAACATATTTTACAAACCATCTGCTGATAAGCTTCTTGTAAAGAAACATTCCCACCGCCGCGCCCAGGACCGCAAACCATCTTAGGCTGCCGTCGCCCTCGTGGTACATCATCAGAAAAACCTCCGCACCACAATATACCCAAAAGACAATATCCTCCAGCGAAACAAAAAAAGCGCCATGGGGGATGACTCTCCGGAATATCCTCAAAAGGTCATAGACAAATGTAATAAAAATGCCCAGCAAAAGGGCATGCAGCAAAAAAGTATTTTCACTTCCCATAAGCCTACCGGAAAAGCCTGGTCAGCAGGGATTCATTTTTATGTCCAGTATTCGCCACATCAGAATAAGTAAAGCTGTCAATCTTACCGTCGATGTCAACCTCTCCCTTTTCCAGGGTCAGCCTGCTCACATGCAGGTCATCACCCTTTATCATCAGCATCCCCTGCTCCGTCTCCAGCAGGATCTCATGTATGTCAAAGGAAAGCACATCGTTGACACCGTTTATCATGCAGTTTCTTCGATTGGTCATCGTCATCTTGTGCGCGCGTGTGCTGCTGCTGTTCAAATCTTCCATAAGCCCCTCCTATCCGCTTCTTCTTAATATATATGCGGACCGGAAGGCTACTATGCGAAACTGACCTGTCACAAATACCGGAAAAGCTCCTTTGCCTCATCCTTTTTGACAGTTTCCTGGACGTCCAGCACCTCCACCTTCACATCCTTATTTCCAAAGGAAATGGTAATGACATCACCCTTCTTCACCTCCGCGGATGCCTTCGCCGGTTTGTCATTGATCATGACACGCCCGCTGTCACATGCCTCGTTTGCCACTGTCCGGCGCTTGATCAAGCGCGATACCTTCAAATATTTATCCAGCCTCATATCAATTCCTCCATTTCTGCAGTCCTGTACAAGCAAAACGGAGAACCCCCTTTTCAGAAGGTTCTCCGCAATTTTTGCAATGACCTAGTTCACCATGTCCTTTAAAGGCTTTCCAGCCTTAAACTTAGGAGACTTAGATGCTGCAATCGGCATTGTCTTACCTGTCTGAGGATTTCTGCCTTCTCTTGCCTTTCTCTCAGCAACCTCAAAGGTGCCGAAGCCGACCAGCTGGACCTTTCCGCCCTTCTTTAACTCTTCGGAAACCACATCGGTAAAAGCCTTCAAAGCCTTCTCTGCGTCCTTCTTGGAAATCTCCGCCTGTTCAGCTATAGCAGCAACCAATTCTGTTTTGTTCATATTGAACTCCTCCTGTAATGAGTTTCTTGTTTGTACTTTTATAGATGCTTCTTGTGAAACGTCTAATATATATATATATGTTTTTCCTGGGTTTGTCAAGGTCTCATTTCCACGTATGAGTAATATTTTATTAATTTTACATATAGACTGAAAAGTCAGGCTTTCCGCATATTTCCGCCCTGATAACCAGATTATTCAAACACCGGATTTCCCGCGAATACGCCGCTGTCTTACTCGTCCTCTCCGCCTTCTTCGTCCCCATCTTCTTCGCCTTGCTCATCTTGCTCTCCCTCATCACCTTCTGCGCTGTCACCGTCCTCCCCGCCTGGTTCCTCCTGGCTGTTCGCAACCAGCTCCGCAAAGGTATAGGGAGTATCCCTGTTGTCGTCATCCACCTGGATGGTATAGCTCCTGGTCTCATATCCTGCCCTTTTCAGGATGATGACATGCACGCCGGGAACCTTCTTGAAGCTGCAGGGCGAAATGCCCACATAATTTCCGTCCAGATATACCTCCGCACCTTCCGGCGCCTCGATATGGACCTTGTACCCATCCTCCGGCGGCTCCGTGCCGTCGGAAAGGCTTTCGGAAGCGTCACCGGAAGAACTTTCAGAAGCACTGCCACCAGATGATGCCGTTCCTGTCTGCACCTGCTCCAGCTTTATCTGAAAGTCTGCAGATGCCTTATCCACCTGGATATACTGCGTGACTGACTGATATCCTTCTGCCCTAGCAATAATCTGATGCAGCCCGTATTCCAGCGTCACCGGACGCGTTACATCTGTCTTTGCGCCATCAATGTACACCTCTGTGCCGGAAGGCTCCAGGGAAAATGCCACCTTCCCTGCCTGGGCATCCGGGACCTCAAAATCTCCCACATCCAACACTGTCTCCTCGCCCCGGCTGATGACCACTTCCTTCACGCCGCCTCCGCCCCTGTGGCTGACGCTGACCTGATGGCTGCCCTCCGGCACTACCAGAAGCATATCCTCCGTAATCCTCGTAATCTGCTTCTTTCCGACCTCTATCCATCCGCCCACAAAATCCATACTGTTGGCAAGGCTCAGATAACCATGCCCCTTCTCCACCTTCACGGACAGGATCTGGCTGTCAATGCCCTGGAAACTAAGCACATCTGTGGAACTGATCTCCATGATCTCAATATTTTCCCCATTTGAAAAATATTGCGTGTTGGAGGTCAGCTTATAGACTCCCGAGCCGATGCTGACCTCCCTCCGCGCCATGTTGATCTCATAGCGCTCCACACTCGCCTGAATCCATGCCTGCGAAGACTTCCGAAGCGTGGTGAGATGCTTTTTGTCCTTTAAAAATGTCACATCCACCACATCTCCCAGCTCCACCTGTTTCAGGGAGAGACTCTCGCCATACTTGTCGTACAGCCTGGTGGTGCCGTCCATGGAAAGTGTATAGTTCTTCCCCAGGGCAAGATTCAGAAAGGTCAATGTGCCCTCCTCATCATTCTTTCCCACCAATACGGCAGTATCCGCCGAGTCATAACTGTCAGGACCCGTGACCACAAATCCCGTATCCACCCTGCCCGGAGTCGGTGAGGGCAGCGGGCTGCCTGCCCATGGCGCCGCACACGCCGCACATGCAAACATCACCCCAGCGGCAAGAACCGTCATCCTCAGTATGTTCCGTATTCCTTTTTTTGCCTTCCGATCTTTCTTCTCGCGTACCACCTATATTCTCCTAGATTTTGAGTTCCCGCTTGCGGGAACTTTTCCGTTCTCTGCACTTTGGCGCTGCCTCTGTCTGCCCTATCCCCTCAGCCTCCCCACATTGCGGAAGACCTCGTCCAGAAAAGCCTGTTTCTCCTTCTCCTGTGCGATGAGCTTCTCCAACTTCTCCTGATTTCTGCCGGGTATCCATGCTTTTCCGGAATTGTAATAAAAATTGACGATTTTCCAGAACTTCTCGGGATACGCCAGGCGGTAATACAGGTCGATCCTGCTTATGGCAGGCAGAGGACGCTCCTTCTCATATGCCTCCAGCAGATTCATTCCCAACGCTATGGACCAATTCCCCTTTTCCAACAGCTTGCGCAGCAGCAGGTACAGATCCCTGACGGGGTTATCCCGCAGGCATTTCTCAAAGTTCACCACAAACCAGCCGCCGTCTCCCCTTAAGATATTATGATATTGATAATCCCCATGGCAAAAGACAATCTCGCTCTCCTCAGCCGCTTCCTCCGGTTCCAGTGACGCGCAGTATTCCTTCCATTCCTCCGTCACAGCCAGAGCCTGCTTCAGGAAAAAGTCAAAGGTATTCAGCAGATTGATCTCAAACCACGTCTTCTGCCCTTTTTGCTTCAGATATTTATATACCTTTTTCAGCTCTTTATTATGCTTATCATACTCCCGTGCAGGAGAGAAAGCCGCGGGAATGCCCGGCGTGTCCGCAGGCAGCCTCATGCTCCCGTGAAGCTTCGCCAGAAGCCTCACAGCCTCCGCACATTCGGATTTTTCATAAATGCTGCACTCCCTGCCATCCTGCCAGGTCTTTAATATATAATTCAAGCCGTCGGCGCCCTTTACAAGGAGCATCCCGTCCTTTGTCGGGATAATGCTTTCCGCCTGGACAAGCCCCGTCTGGGCTACCTGCTTCAGCAGTCTGTCCTGCAGCTCTATCCTGTCCTGATTTCCGGAATATTCCTTCAAGATCATGCAGCCCTGATTGGTGTCACATATTATGGCGCCTCTGCCCTTTCTCGTCCGCTGCACCTCTATATCATACTGTTCCAACAATTCCACTGCCCTGTCATTCATCTGTAACCCCTCCTGATCGGTTTCGTACTTGAACCTTTTTCCCTCGGTTCATAACCTATCATATGAGAGGAATTCTGAAAGTATGTTAAGGGCTTTTAACGATATTTTTCCGCTTCCGCAAGCAAATATTCCTTTACATTACATTCCGGCTGTTCCAGCACAAGCTCAAGAAGCTTCCGGAGGACCTCACCCATCTTTTTTCCGGGCTTCCAGCCCGCCTCCATCAGGTCGGAGCCCGTGACAGCCAGAGTTTTTAAGGAAACACACTGTCCCTGCGCCTGAACCTGCTCAAACAGCTGCTGCCATCTGTCCACATTGTCCAGCTTCTCCTGCCTGAGATAGCCGCTCTGTGCCCGGATGTCGGCGCGCGCCACCTCAAACAGCGCGGGAAACATGTCCTCACCAATCCTGCTGACAGCCCGGCGCACGTTCCGCAGGTCCGGCACAACTCCGTTGCAGTAATCGTGATACAGCACCAGCCCGCAGACCCTGTTCATGGTATCATTGTCAAATCTCAGGCGCTGCATGATATTCCCTGCCATATCCGCGCTGATCCGGGCATGTCCGTGAAAATGGGTAATGCCATCCCCGTCCACAGCCAGGGCATCCGGCTTGCCGATATCATGAAAAAGCATCGCCAGACGCAGCACCTTATCCGCCCTTACAGACATCATGGAATGCAGGATATGCTCTCCCACACTGTAACAGTGGTGCGGATGATTCTGAGGGGTTTCCATGGCTCTGTCAAACTCCGGGAAAAAAACCTTCGTAACCCCCGTCTCATATGCCGCCCGGATATAGTCAGGGTGGGGAGAGACGATGAGCTTCACCAGCTCCGCCTGAATCCGCTCGGCACTGATACGGCTCAGGGTAGGGGCAAGCGCCGTTATGGCATCCCGCGTCTCTTGTTCAATCTCATATCCAAGCTGGGCGGAAAAGCGGATCGCCCGCAGGATGCGCAGGGCATCCTCCCGGAACCGGCTTTCAGGATCTCCCACACAGCGCACCTTCTTCCCCCTGATATCCTCCATTCCTCCAAAGATATCCACCAGCCCCTTCACGTCATTATAAGCCATGGCGTTAATGGTCAGATCCCTGCGCTTTAAATCCTCCTCCAGGCAGGGTGTGAACGTTACCTGGCTGGGATGCCTGCTGTCCTCATATTTGCCGTCCACACGATAGGTTGTGACCTCAAACCCTTCCCTGTCCAGCATCACAGTGACTGTGCCATGCTGCAGCCCGGTATCTATAGTCCTGGAAAAAAGCGCCTTGACCTGTTCCGGCATGGCGGAAGTGGTGATGTCCCAATCCTGAGGCTCCCTGCCCAGGATGGAATCCCTCACACAGCCCCCCACCGCATACGCCTCAAAGCCCCCATCCTGGATGGTCCTTATGATAAATTTGGCTTTTGGCGGTATTTTTATTTTGATGTCATATTTTTTCTCAGGGTTCATACCTGCTCCTGTCCGTTAAGGATAAACCTGTCTATCACCTGTACCAGCCCGTCCTCGTCATTGGTGGCGGTGATATAATCCGCCGCTTCCTTCACTGCCGGCTGGGCATTTCCCATTGCCACTCCGATCCCCGCATACCTGATCATGGAGACATCATTGAAGCCGTCCCCGCAGCAGACAGCATCCTCCCTGGTCATGCCGATAGTCTCCAGCATCTTGTCCAGGGACGATGCCTTATCCACGTTCTTGGGCATAACCTCTATGAAAAAAGGCTCTGATCGATAGATGCTCGCCACATTACCGTATTTCTCCTGCAGCTCCTTCTCCAGCACCGCCGCCCTTTCCGGCTCGGCAGTCATGAGACATTTATTGATGTCAAAATCCACAAAGCCCAAAAAATCCCTTACCTGGCGGATGGGCATGCCATTGATGCGCGCCTCCAGTTCGATATACCGGTCAGGTTCAAAAGCGGAAATGACCTCATCCCCAAGGTATGTCACCAGCCCGCAGCCGTTCCTTTTGGCAAAGCCGTAAAATCCCGGCAAGAGCATCAGGGGAAGGGTTCTCTGGTACACAATATCCCCTGTCCTGCATTCCACAATGCGCGCTCCGTTAAAAGAAATCAGATAACCCCCGTATTTCTCCAGTTCCAGTTCTTCCTCATAACGCCGCATGCCGGGGGTAGGGCGTCCTGACGCAAGAATGATCTTGTGTCCCCTCTCCATGATATCAATCAACCCTGCCTTTGTACCGGGGCTGATCTCCTTCCTGGAATTTGTAAGCGTGCCGTCGATATCCAGCACCAAAACCTTGTCTTCCATCTTAATTTCCTCACACTACCCTTCAAAAAAGGACGGTGAAGGAACCCACCGCCCTTATTATCCCTGCTGCCTTGCCGGAAACCTTGCAAACCTGCCGCAGAATATTTACTGCTCGCCGGGAGCCTCCGTGGGAGTTGTATCCTCCGGGGAATTGTTTCCTTCCGATCCGGCATTTTCCTCCCTCTGGGCATAGACCTTGAGGTAATTCAGATTTCCCTTTTTGTCCTCCACGCTCACATTCTCAATAAGCTTCTCAATATATTCGGATGCCTGATCTGCTTTCAGCATGTTCTCAATATCAACGATCCACTCTGCCCTGCCCGGCGCTATATAATAGATCACATAGGAATACGTATCCTCCGCGGGAGAGATCACTGCCGTATCACCGGCTGCACGGCTGCTGTCGGAGATCCACTCCTTCAATTCCCCGGAAAGCCTGGAGACAAACAGCTCCTTGTACAATCCTCCCTCCGCAGGAGCAAAGGTCGGATCATTGTACTTATCGCACAGCTGGGCAAAACTTTCCTCCGTTGCCTCGCCGCTTTTCCACTCGTCCAGGATTTCCTGACCGTTGCCTGAACTCGTCGTCACCACACGGGCATCCGCGGTTACAGCCTCAGTCCGATAACGCTTCTCAAACGCAAGCACATAATAGCGGTTATTAGCGGTATCCTCTATGACTGTGGTATCCCCGGCTTTCCTCTCCTCCGAGAACATCCAGTCACGCAGCAGATAAGCCAGGTCGGAATACGCCACACCCGTGGTCTGCTCGCCTTCCGTCTTGACGGTCTTTTCCAGCTTGTCCGCCTCTGTCTTTGCAATCTCCATAGCCTTGGCTATCTCCGCCTCGGAAGGCTCGTACTCACCTGCCTCGCCTCCTTCCGTGCCCTCTGCAGGCGCCGCTGTCTCCACAGGATCCGCAAGCTCGGTAGGCTCCTTGGGAAGCTCCGCAGACACAGTGCTGAGACGATAATCCACAAGATCGTAACTGTTCTTATGTTCATCATAATATTGCTGGATCTCATCCTGCGTGAAAGTCATGGCACTGACAATACTCTCGTAATATGCATTGGCATACATAAGCTCTTTCACATAGGGCTTAATCCTTGATTCCGTGGCATATGGTCCGTACATACTGCTGAGATACGCCTTTGCAGTAATGCCTTCCTCCGAGACATACTCCCGGAGCGTCTCCATATACTCCTTATAATTTCCATCCGTGTCGAACTCAAAGCCTGCGCCCCGCGCTTCCTTTGCCAAAGCCTTGTTCTGCTTGATCAGGTCCACTGCCATCTCATCAAAGAAATCCTTAAATGACATATCCTCGGAATACATCTGCTGAGAGAGATCGCCGGACAGGTCCAGACCCGCATAATACAGCCATGCGCCGTCACCACTCAGGTAGTTGTTCATGGAAATATTATAATAATAATCATACTCTACCCTACTGACCTTCTCCCCGTCTACGGTGATATAGGCGCCGTTCAATGTCAGGAACGTCCGGATCGGGAAGGAAGCTATGAAACATACCAGCGCTGCCACGATCACAATCCCCGTGATCATGCCAATCTTCCTGTCCCTCTCATCCTTTGCCTTCTGTTCCTTCCTCCTCTGTACCTTACGGTCATACTTTGTTACTACCTTTTTCTTCTGTTCTTCTGCATCCTTTGTTTCTTTATTGCCGGTACTGCCGCCGCCGGCATTGTTAGAATTAGACATTAATGATACTCCTCCTATTCCAGTTCCGCTCTCTGCACTCCTACGCCCCTTTGTCTGGAAGAAAATTCCATCTGCCAAGGACTCAGCTGTAATTTCCTTCCGGGGCGTCTCCGTTTCGAGACTGTTTTTGCTTCTTGTTTTCCAGTTCCCGCCTGCGGGAACTTGTTCCGCTCTCTGCACTCAGTTCCCGCCTGCGGGAACCTACGCCCTGAGACTCTTTTCAATTTGAATAAGGTTATTTTATCTTATTTCCCGGTAAAAAGAAAGCTATTTCACATATTTTTCAAGCTTTTCTGCAATATTCTTAAGGCATCCCGGCTCAAAGGGGCTCATCAGGCCCACCTCTTTGATCATATTGGTAAAGAAATCGCTGGCGGAAAGCCTGCAAAGCTTCAGATAGCTCTCCCACGCGGCATCAAAGTCCTCGTCCATCCACACCTTGTACTGCAGGGCACAGGTCTGCGCCAGACAGTAATCAATATAATACAGCGGATAATTATAAATATGCAGCTGGTTCTGCCAGTAGCCTCCCTTCCCGTAAAAGGCATCATCCCCGTAATCCTGATGGGGCCTGTACTCCTTTTCCAGCTTCAGCCATGCGGCGTGACGCTCCGCGGGAGTCATTTCGGGATTTTCATATATAACGTGCTGGAACTCATCAACCATACATCCATAGGGGATGAACGCCGCAGAATCCTCCAGATGCATTTCTATATAATCGTCGGCACGCTCCCCGAAAAAGAGCGGCATCCACTTCTGGGTAAAAAATTCCATGGACATGGAATGGATTTCCGCCGTCTCCATGCCGATGTCGCTGTGCTCCCTTATGGGATCTTTCCCGGACAGATAGCCCTGGAAGGCATGTCCGCACTCATGGGTGATGACATCCACATCCCCGCTGGTGCCGTTGAAATTGGCAAACACAAAGGGAGAATTGTACAAGGGCATATAAGTCATGTAGCCCCCTGCCCGCTTAGTCTTGCGCCCCAGCACGTCAAACAGCTCATTCTCCATCATAAAATCATAAAATTCCTTCGTCTCCGGGGACAGTTCGCTGTACATCTTCTGCCCTGCTGCCAGGATCTCCTCAGGCGTGCCGTCAGGGGCAGGATTGCCGTCCTTAAAGTACACCGACCCGTCGATAAATTTAAGCTTATCCAGCCCCAGCCTCTCTCTCCTGCGCTCGTGCAGCTGCTCCGCGAAAGGCACAAAATACTCCTTCACCTGGCTGCGGTAAGCCTCCACCTCCTTCTTGCCATAGCAGTTGCGGTGCATGCGGTAATACCCCAGCTCCAGATAATTCTCATACCCCATCTTCCTGGCCTGCTCGGTGCGGTTTTTTACCAGCCTGTCAAAGATCTCGTCCAGCTTCTGCGCATTTTCGGCATAGAAGTCACTGGTCTTTTTCCAGGCTGCCTCCCTCACACTGCGGTCAGGGCTTACACGGTAGGGACGCAGCAGGGAGAGATTCAGCTCCTGGCCGTCAAATTCAATCTTTGCCCCTGCGATGATCTTATTGTATTCCAGGACCAGCGCATTTTCCTCCTGCATCAGGGGGATCAGCTCCTGGCTCATTGCCTTCTGGGCAATCTCCATATTCTTAAAAGCCACAGGACCGATCTTCCCCTCCAGCTCTTTTCTGTAAGGGGAGGCATACAGCTTCTTCTGATACTCCAGCACCAGATTCCTGTAGACGGGCTCCTTCTCGTCGTAAAACTCATGCTCTCTGCTGTAAAATTCATCGGCGGTATCCACATCATAACGAATATTGGCAATGGTCATGGCGGTGTCCACCCTGTCGGTCAGTTTATAAAACTTCTGATGCACCGCAAACTGTTCCTCGCCGCTTCCCGCCGCGTCAAACTCCTCCATAAGTGTCTTCATCTCTTTTTCAACCTGTTCAAAATCCACACGTTCATATGGCATGTCCTTAAACTTCATATCCTTCTCCTCTTTTCCGCACCAAAAAAGGCGCTCACTATCTCATTATTTTACATGATTTATCGGTTTATGTAAATATGAAACATGCAAACTTGTCTTCAACCGGTAACAGTTCGGACGACATTTGGCAGTATGTGACCATTACTCATTGCCTGCAGGAGTAAAGCTACAGGAAACTTGCTATATTAATGTGTGTTGACATCTACTTAAGTATGGAGTATATTGGCATAAACATATTGATAAAGAGAAAGAATCAGGGGATCTGTGACGGGAGGCAAAACCATGCAATATGCAATAGAACTGTATTATGATGAAAAAACAGAAAAACAGTTATTTCAATTAGCTCAGGGAATCGCAGACAGGAAAATCAGCACAAAATTTTTGGAATGGCAGACAAGACCGCATCTTACCCTGGCCTGCTTCCATGATGTGGATGAGAACGAATGTATAAGAAAATTAAAAGTATTTGCAGAAAACCATCATGCAATGCCTGCATATATTGGCTCTGTGGGAATGTTTAACGATACAAAAACGGTTTTTGTATCGCCTGTGATGACCAGCAGTATGTATCAGTTTCAAAGAGAATTACACACAGCTCTGAAAGGCTTTGACACAAAGGGATTGGAATGGTACTGCCCCGATCGTTGGGTTCCACATTGTACAATAGCACTCACAAAAGATGATGATGATGAAGCATTTTTTAAAGCCAGCAATTACATATTACATGAATTTAAAAAAATATCTGGAAAGTTTGAATCTGTTGGCTTAGTTAAAATTACATTTCCAGTGGAAGAAATCTTCACAGCAGAACTTGCCTTGTGAAAAGAAAAAGAGCGCTTTCTCCATTGACAGTAACGATTTTCCAACAATTTTTCCTGCCGGTCATCTTGCACCCTGCGCAAAGATGTGCTAAAGTTATTATGTAATGTCTTTATTTTTTTATGAGATGGAGGATGAAAATGTTTGAAGAATTAAAAAAAGCATCATTCAAAAAAAGTATTGCCCTTGCCGTTCTCTTTATAATCATTGGCATCGTCTTAGTGGTCCTGCAGGCACAAAATGTGTTTTATACCATCTTTGGCTATGTTGACTTCAAATCGCTGGGTCCTGACGAGATCAAGTCCCAGCTGGTGGAAGTGGACCTTGACGCTAACTTCGGCTGCTACCTGGAAATATACGAGCGCAATACAAAGACAAACGCAAAAAAGACGACAGATCTCTTTTATGTCATCTGGACCGGCGATGAAAACGATGTGGAATATCGCTATATGAGCATCAAGGTTCCGCCTTCCTACGAGAAGGTCATGGAGCAGATGTCGGAGTACACGCAAAATCAAATGTACTCTGATCCAGTGCATTTTGTGGGCAAGATCAAAAAGCTAGAAAATGAGGACTACTATTATTTCAAGGAATACTTCAAGGATGCCGGGTGGTCGGATGAAGAGATCGAGGCTTCCACTTTGCCCTACTACATAGAATATTATCATGATACCTTCAGCATGGGTACCATATTCTGTCTGGTATTCTTCG
The DNA here is from genome assembly GCA_948470905.1 of uncultured Lachnospiraceae bacterium. GTDB lineage: Bacteria > Bacillota > Clostridia > Lachnospirales > Lachnospiraceae > Acetatifactor. The sequence continues at coordinate 39,443 of CAOKQK010000012.1, forward strand.
GCGGCGTGGCGCTCATCATCGCCGGCATTTACAGGATCATCAAGGGCAAGACCGGCGGTTTCTTAAAGAAGCTCCGGGAGGATATCCGGATTTCCGGCTATGCAGACTCCTATGTGGAGTCCGATTATAACTCTGCACAGAATATTACCAAAAACGACGATATCAAAATGGGACGTCTCATGACCTATTACCACTCCGGCGCCGATTACAGGGCAATCCCCCACAACAAGGTCATGTGGGCATACCAGGTTACTACCACACACCGCACCAACGGCATCAAGACCGGCACCACCTACAGCGTGCTCTATTATATAGACGGCTATAAGAACGCCATCACTCTTGGCGTTGCCAACGAGGCGACGGCGTTGGAAATTCTCAGACGTCTGAATGAAACCTGCCCCTGGATTGTGATAGGCTTCTCTGACGAGCTGAAAAAGCTCTTTAACAAGAACCGTGCAGAGTTTCTGCAGCTGCGCTACAACACCGTGGAGCACACTCCCCTGGAACCCGGCTTTAACAATGCTTACCAGGACAGCAACGATGCTTACAGCCAGAATGGAAATAATATGACTCAAAGCCAGACAGGCGATACCGCTCAAAGCCAGACTGGCAGCAGTGATAATCCAACCACGTAAAATATTATAAAATCCGCAGAAAGCAGCAGGAACCCTTACCCTGCTGCTTTTTCCATATCTGACTGCTATTCCAGCCCCCTTAACCGTTCCACCAGCGCTTCCCTTGAAAAGCTTCTCATAGATACAAAGGTAATGGCAAGAGGCACAAGCGTCAGCACCCCCGCATAGGCAATGGCGAAAACCGCCGGAAACCGAAACGCCATATAGATTGCCCCGTTATTGTAGAGCATATCGCTCATCACATAACCGCATGCCGTCCCCACAGTCATTGTCACACCCACGGTAACAAGGACCAGAAACAGGCTTTCTCCAAGAAGCATTTTCCGGATCTGCCCTCTGCTCATGCCGATGGATTCCAGCATTGCAAGCTCCTGCTTCCGGGTGACAATATTTGTGATCAGCGTGTTCATCATGCTCAAAATACTGAACATCATAATGAAAATCGAAAGCCCGCTGATAGCCCCAAATATCTGATCTGCAGACTGTGCATAGGCAACCCTGCGCTCAGCAAGCGTCTCCAGGGTCAATACAGGATTTTCACCGACCATTTCCGCAAGATGCTCTCCCACTGCGGCTTCCTTATCCGCTTCGGTTGAGATGACCAAGTGGGCATTTAAACTGTCGTAGGACAACCACTGTAAAATTGCCTGTTCCGGCATCAAAAACCATCCCTCTATGCCATTATTGTCAATGACATATCTGTCATTTAAAATGCCGATTACCGTGACATTTTTTTCAGTGTCTTTGCTGCCGTCATAATAATGAAAGGTAATGGTATCGCCCACGGCAAATTTCCAGCCAAATATTTCTTCCACAACCTTGTTGCCTGCCACCAGGACACAGTCCCCGCTCATGAGCTTCCCATAGTCGGCGGACCCCTCCTCCAGATATCTGCCTATCCCTTTCGTCTCCTCCTCCGTCATGGGATAGACCACATCATTATTGTTGTATTCATCCCTTTGAGGATGATCATACCTGACGCCAAAGCCCTTAATCTCAGCTACTTTCTTAACCCCATCCAAAGCCTCTATCTGACGTACCATTTCCCGGCCAAGGGGCGCCTGGGCCTGCAGGCCGCTCATTCCGTATTCGTTCAGGCTGATGGCGGAAGAAGAATACTGAATATGAAATTCAGCGTCCTTGAAGTATCCCTGCCTTGCAAAATTTTCCTTTTTAAACGAAGACATATAGGTTGCTGCCGTCATAAAAAGAATACCGCCAAGAGCCAGGGAAACAAATGTGATCACAGCCTTCTTCCTGTTTTTTGAAAAATTCATCATCCCCAGGCCAAGGGGCGTCAGCCTGCGGCACAGCTTTTTATTCGCCGCCTTTTTCATTCCCTCCTGGGGCACATACCGCAGGGCTTCCATGGGGGAAACAGCAGCTGCAAGCCGCGCGGGCTTGCGGACTGAAATTATGGTAATGACATATATGACCACAAATACAACCGCTGTGATCAAAAGGGTATTCAACACATGAAAACCGCCCGGAATCATGAAATATCCTGCGATACCTCCTATGAAGATGCCAATGGGCGCAGACCGGAGAAACAGCGCCCCTCCCTCACGGGAGACAAATTTCCTGATCTGCTTCTTTGTCATACCCACAGTGCGAAGCTGCCCGAACTGATGGATCCTGCCAATGACTGACAGATAAAACACACCATAGATCACAAGGATACAGGCGACTAATATGACCATACCGACCAAGCCATAAATCATCACAGACTGCATATCAAGGGACAGGGAGTCCATAAATGCCCTGGACGGATTGACATATTTCCTCTCAATTCCCACGTCGCTTCCGATCAGATACATCAGCTCCCTGCAATCCTCCGAGTACATTGCCTCCGCGCCGTACAGTCTGGCATGCACCTCATACGGCGCATCCTTCAGCTGGCTGCCGTTCCTGGCATAGCTTTCGGAAAAAAATACGGAAAACTGCTTCGCCGTGTCACCCCCCTTTAAAATCCCCGAGACCGTAAAGGTTTCTGTACACCCATCGTAAAAATGAAAGGTCACTCTGCTGCCGGCAACAGGCTCCACACCCATCTTCTTAAGCATTGCAGCCTGAGCCGCAATCTCATTTTCCGCCTCGGGCAGCCTGCCGCTCTCCAATTCCCCGATCCGGATCTGATCCGACAGCCCGCTCACATAATACGGCATCACATCAAAACCCTCCATCTCGGAAAGAACTCCTGTTTTTACCCGTATCTGACAGGCGATGCGGTCATCCCGCTCAAGCTTCTCTGCCTGTTCTTCCGTCAGGTTATAATAGCTGACCTGCTGTCTGTGGGAAAGCTCTGTCTTTTCCTGCTGCTTCTGTCCCGCCGCAAACATAAGGATCGCCGTCAGCAGGGCAGACGCCAAAACAATCGTGATCATCACAAAAATATTGCGCATACGGCTGGCTTTTAAGCTCTGCCTCGACATAAGGGAAATCATTTTTGACGATATCATTTTACTGCTCATTTCTACACCCCTCTTTACGCACGCCTGACTCCATGGGCTGCGCTTAATTTTTATTTACTATCCTTCCATCTTCTATGCGGATTCTCACGTCCGCCTTTTCCGCAATTTCAGGATTGTGCGTGATCATCACGATTGTCTGGCGGAATTTGTGGCTTGTCATTTTCAAAAGCTCCACAACCTTATCACTGGTACGGCTGTCCAGGTTCCCTGTAGGCTCGTCAGCCAGGATAATCGCCGGCTTTGACACCAGTGCCCGCGCGATGGCTACCCGCTGCTGCTGGCCGCCCGAAAGATGGCTGGGGTAATTGGGAAGTTTCCCATCAAGCTCCAGAAAATGCACAATCTCATTCAAAAATTCCTGATCTTCTGTCCTGCCGTCCAGACGGACAGGCAGCACAATATTTTCATACGCCGTGAGATAGGGAATAAGATTATAATTTTGAAAGATAAAGCCTATCCTCTGACGTCGGAATACAGTCAGCTGCTCCTCCGTCATCTTTTCAAGATTCTTGTCTTCCACCTGCACACCGCCCGAGGTGGGAGTATCCAGGCCGCCCAGCAGATTCAACAGGGTGGATTTCCCGCTGCCCGATGTACCGATAATGGCTGCAAACTGCCCGCTCTCCACGGACACGTCCACATCATCCAATGCCTTTACAAGGCTCTCATCCCTGCCGTAATACTTTTTCAAATGAAATGCGTTTAAGATAGCCATGATAAGTCCTCCTATTCCAGTTCCGCCTCTCCGCTTCTACGCCCCCTTGTCTGGGAGCAATTTTCAGCTGCAAAATACGCATCTGAAAATTCTCCCGGGGCGTCTCCACTGCGAGGCTGTTTTAAATTTCCTCTTGACATTTCTTAGCTGGATTATTCCAGTTCCACTTGTGGGAACTTGTTCCGATCTCTTACACAGTATCATATTCTATTTTCAATGATTTACAATACAGGGCGCAGATTCTAATATCCACAGTGCATATTCTAAATAACAATTCGGTAAACTGCTGGGATTCTAAGGCTCTCTTGGATAAAAATGCAGTGAACTGCTGCGATTCTAAGGCAGAATCTATAATTTCGCAATTTTTATCAATTATAAAGACAATAAATACGCTATAATAATATGAGATGGAAAAAGTGCGGAAGCAGACTTCCAAATTCCAGATTGACATTAAAGAGGGAATTTTTCACACATTCTAATGAAACTCACAAGGAGGTATGCATATGGAGCAGCCGCACATCAAGCGTGTCATTGACTATATCGAATCACACTTGAAGGACGAGCTTGACAATGCCCTGCTGGCGGATATCGCAGGTTATTCCGAGTTTCATTTTCTGCGGCTGTTTCGTGAAGTTGTCCATCTTACGCCCGCTGACTACATACGCAAACGCCGTATTTCGGAAATCGTCCGCCGCATTGGCATGGAAGAACGGCACATATCGGATATTGCCTTTGAATACGGCTTTAATTCCAAGGAAAATTTTACCCGCGCTTTTAAAAGGGAACACAAAATATTACCCACAGAATTCAAAACGGCAAACTGCAGCTTGTGGCTGTACCAGCCATTTGAGTTTAATAGGGAAAAAGATGAGCCTGAAATTTCGATGTGTTACCTGAAAGGTTTTTCAGTCGTGGCATATCCTTTTTTTGACCAGGAGCTGCCGCCGGTTTTTTGGAATAAATATAATTCCGAAAAGCGTTCCCAACGCTTATCCGGCGGTGAAATAACCGAGGATTACGGGGTAATGCGCTGGAATCGCGAAAAATCCAGGCTTGATTACTACATTGGAATTAACAGCGAAAAGGCAAAGGGTGACATTTCGGGTACGGTACGTCTTGACATTGCCGAAGGATTGTATGCGGTTTTTGATACGCCGCCCGCCTCTCAGCACGATTTTGTGAGCATTATCCGCCGCACATGGGACTGGATTTACAAAGAATGGCTGCCAGACAGCGGTTACAGCAGAGGGAACGGTTTTGAAATGGAATGCTACCGGGAAATAAGTAGGAAATATTCGGAGCGGATATACGTTCCGCTTAGAAAGTCCAGCTAAAAACAGGAGGAGCTAAAAATGGCTGAAATCATCAAGGTATTCAGAGAGGAAGTCCCCGCAATGCGTTTTATCGGAAAGAAATATCCCGATTTCGGAGGATGGTGGGGCGAATGGTTTGCAAACGGCTGGTTCGACAAGATCGAGGCGGCAATGGGAGGAACAGATTCCATCCTGAAAATATGGAAAAACGGAGGCGGTTATGTGGGCATGGAGCGCCGTTGTCCCGACAAGCCTTTTGAGTATTGGATCGGTATGTTCACTCCCGCGGGCACGGCAGTTCCCGACGGATTTGCTTTTATTGATTTTCCCGCTGCAGCCCTGGGTACCTGCTGGCTGTACGGAAAGGAGAAAGAGGTACACAACACAAAGGGCTGTGCCGATGAATTGCAAAAGAGTGGAATAAAACTGTGGAAAGACAGTGACGGTGGAGTGTGGTCATTTGAAAACTGTCTGTGCCCCCGTTTTACAACTCCCGATGAAAAGGGGAATATTATACTGGATTACTGCTATTACGCGGAATGAGCGGTCCCGCTGCAGGCTGACAGTCCAGCTGCAGATTGTCAGGCGGAACCATTTCCCCAAGCGGGAACTTAACCGGGAGGCACTATGAAACAGGCAATGATAGATTTTTTGATGGCTAACGGAAATCCATCCATTCAGCTGCGGGTCAGGAAAGAGATTCTGAAAAACTGCACGGAACAGGTAGAAAAGAGCCTGCAGGAACAGATCTTAAAGGAAAAAATCATTCAGCTCATCGAACAAAAGCAGTTGGCGAATGGCTGGATCGGGCATGGTTTTCATGGCAGCAGCAAAAATGCGGGACAATACGATAACCAGGAAGTCGGCACAAAATATATGGGAGAGAAGGGGTTAAAGGGAACGGAGCTTTTGAACCGGGCCATGAACGCCTATGCCGCCGCCCATTGGACAGATTTCTGCCGTGAGACGAAAGGGTGTGTTTTGAATGAATTTGAAATTCCCGCATTTGGCCCGAACCTGATCCGGTGCGCATGTATCGCAAGAGCCCATTATGATGATGTGATAGACATTTTACCGCAGATAAATCTTTCATTGGAGGCTTTTAAAAGGGTAACGGAGGTAGATTCCATCTTTGATGTCTCACGTCCCACAAAGAAATACCGTCTGTTTAACAAAAATGAAAGATGGCCCTGCAGGTATAATCTTGAAATACTGGCATTTACAGCGGATACATGGAGAAATGAAGCCAATGTGCATATGCTTGCAGAGGCATTCAAAAAGCTGATGAGAACTGACCGAAAGGAAATAATAAACACCCCTGTGGCATGCTGGGTAGGGAATCATGCGGTAGGCCCTGCATGGTTAATAAATGAGGGATATTCCATATCGGGAGACGGCCTTAACTTTCATGGTGGAGACGGCATCAGAAGGACGAACCTTGAAAAAGTGGAATGGCTTGTTCGATGCGGTCTATATGACCATTTGACAGAACTGCAGGAAGAAGTTGATTTTATCCTTCAAAATATCAATGAGGATGGGGTTTGCTCCTGTGATTTCTATGAGAAGGAATTCCGGGGATGGTCCCCCTACTTTGGCGCACAGTTAGAAACCGACTGGAGGGCAAAAGTACGCAGACAATGTGACATTACCTTCCGGGCACTGCTTATCATACACTATGCCGGGCTGGATGCCCTCCATTCGGTCTGCTGAAACTCCCAAAGTGCAGGAAAATGTACTTTAGCGTCGGCAGAATCCGGCGAAATATTTACTTCCCCACTTACGGTATCGGTATATGCCGAACTGCTTCCTCAGTTTCCTCCAAAATTTTCCACGCCGTATTTTGCCTTTTGCCGGATCACATAGCCGCTGATTTTTTCATCATACGGCGGATATTGGTAATCCATACGGCGTGACACCTCCGCTGAAACTTCCCGGAATAATGACATACACTGTTCCAGGGATTCCCACATATGTACATAAGAATCCATTTTATAAGTGTCCATAAGCCGTTTCCACAATTCCTCCGGGATATACTGTCTCAAAAACTTATAATTTTTCCCTAAGCTGAAATGATATCCCCGTTCCGTCCCAACCAGCCATGAAATCATACGCAGCAGCTCCTTTCGTACAATATCGTTCAGGTGGTCGATCGCAAACAGAATCTCCCTGCGGCATAAGCCCTTTACTACATATGGTACGGTATTCCAAAATTCATTGCAGCAGTCATCAAACATCCGTTCCGTTGGCCTTTGCAGATGGTAATCCTCGTCCGTCGGGACGGGCGGCTGTCCTATGCGGTTATCTTTATCCAGCAGTATTTTTACCAGCTTATCCCATGTGAAATACTCATCTGTTAAGTCTAATGGCAGTAAGGTCAAATCTATCTTGATATCATCGGCAAACAGCATCAGATAAGAAAATCCTCTTTCTTCTGCCGGAAATAATTCCATATCTTCAGGTTTTTGCAGGATCAATCTCTCTCCAAACACCTCCAGCCATTTATCGCCATCTGTAAAGCTGTCCATATCCGTAACAAAAAAAGTGATATCAAAATCCTGAAATTCATCCGGTGGGATATTTATATTTGTCCTGGACCCCTCCAAAGTAACCATACGGATACGTTCGTCAGCTTCCGCAAAACTCAAAATCATATCATAAACCTGCTTTTCTGACCTCATTTTCACCTTACCTCCTATTCCAGTTCCACCTCTGCACTGCTCCCCTGTTTAAATCCCACTTTTACAGTATACGCCTGCTTTCTTTTGAAGTCCACTGCTAATTTTGCACAGCCAGGTCAATACCCCGCTGCAGACACGGTTATTTTCCCATTGCCCGTGAAAAAGGTCTGCCGCTTTCCCGGCTTTTCAGCCGTGAAAGCGGGCAGACCCTTCCAGATACTGTTCTATGTAACCAAAAAAGATGTTATTGAAATTCTATCCAACAACTTCCTATATCATTGGACCCCCTTCCGGATTCTTCTATCACAGTCAGCCAGTCATTACTGAAACACCTCGCCGCAAGCACCTCCAGACCATAATCCGTTTTGGGATTGTCGCTAGCTGTGATGTACAGACTGGTTCCTTCCACGCTGGGCATACCGTATTCATCCGTAAGCATAATCGACAGGTGGTTGCCATTGCTGGTCTGCAGGAGATATGTCCCCGTCCCGCCTTTCTTTTCAGGATCCAGATCAAAGGTCTGGGGCGCCATTGTTTCTCCGTAGATAGACGAGAAATCCAGTACATAAGGACCGACATTATAGATATAGGGGCTTAATCTTGCCGCCAGTGCATTGTTGCCCCCGGAAACCCCAAGAATTTCACCAATCTGTTTTGCTATGGCATCTGATTGTGCAGTCAGCTCCTCATACAGGCCCATGTCCATCTCGAAGAATGCATCCATTGCGGCAGAACGGATATCTACATAAGATGTAAATGCACTGTAAATCGCATCGATCCACGCATGATCTTCCGACGGGCCAGGCTGTGTATCTGCAGGCACTGCAGGCGTCTCTGGTGTTGCAGATGCCGCCGGTGTCTTCGGTGTTGTCGGAACCACCGCAGCGCTGTCGTCAGCCTTGCTGAGATCTATCTCCCCATAAACTCCGGCGGTTCTCTTCTCATTGATACCATGGACAAGATAATGGTTGACATAGGCATCCCAGTCATCGCCGAAAGCTTTTTCCAGGTCCTCGTATGCGCTGCGGTATTCCGTCACGTCAAAGACTTTGCTCCCGGATCTCCCTTCCTTCAGCCCGCAGACCATATAATGCTGGAACAGCGCCTCCGCATCATCGCCGAAAGCTCCTTTCAGATCCGAATATGTATCCGCATAATACTTTGCATCAAACACATCCCTGACTCCTGCCGCAGACACTCTCATAGAGCCTGACAGCAGCATCACTGTACCTACGGCGCCTAATACCGCCGTTTTTTTCCACATCTTCATATCTTTCGCTCCTCGCTTTGTTCTATTGTAATCACAACACAGCCGCCAACCACAATTTGAAATGACGGCTTTTCTGCAATCCATATTTATTCTACCCCCCCCCCAACCTTTTTTGTGAATATTTTTATTTAAGAAAATTCTGATCAAGGGTTTTATAAAATAAGCGCCACAGCCCCATTGATCAATTCGGGGGCTGTGGCGCCAGGCAATGGAATTCCCCGCAGCAGGCTGCGGGGAATTTCCCTGAGAGATTTGAGCTACAAGATGTCTATTGGTATTTGTCTGTTTGCGAAAAAACATCCTCCTGGCACAATACCTTCAGCGCAGAACTCCCATGACAACAAAGCGTGTGCCGTCATCATTCGTACATGTAGAGAGTGTCACCACCTTTTCATCCGCCTTTGGGACAACAGTGCTCTTAAAGTAGGAGCGCCTTGCCATTTCTGACTTCCAGGCAGCAAAATCCTCCTCTGTGGTAAACGAAATCTTCCATACATCGCTCTCCAGTTCAGTGACAAACCCGGCAAACAGCTCAAGGCTGTAAGTTTTGCCCGGTGTCACCAGCCATATCCTGGGATGTTCATCATAATACTCCTGTGTCACATAGCCCAGCAGCGACGCAAACATGGAGCCGTTCTTCATATTGTGCCCATTGATCACACTGTTAGTATCCTGAAAGTCCCTGTCATTCTGATAATCCAGAAAAATACTCCCACATCTGTTGTCGGTCCCGTTCGCCATGCGGTACAGATATTCCTCATTATCTTTGCCCTGCACAACAGGGTAATTGATTACTGTTCCCGCACTGTAGATCCATCCAACGATATCCGGGTTCTGCTGCTGCAATTCAGTGAAGTTCACTACCGGGGCACCTGTGTCAATGACGGTATCCTTCTTTGATTCTTCTTCCTGTATCTCTGCCTCTGAATCCGGAGCTTCCGGTTCCGCCGTTCCGGGTCCGGAAGAATCTTCCTGGCCCGGAGTTGGCTCTGTGGGTTCATCCTCCGGCAGAAAAACATATTCTGCCAGCCCGCGGTATGTTATATCGCCCACTGAATACTCTCGAAATACCAAGAACAGTATGATCAAGGACGCCACAACAGCAAGCCCTAATATAACCATCAATACTATTTCTTGTTTTTTGAATTTCATTGATACTGCCTGCTCTTTCTATCTGTTCCTGCGGCGCTTCACTGCCACATATGCCATAATGCACACAACACCGACCAGAGTAACCACACACATCCACATAAGGACATACATACTGTCTCCTGTCTTCGCCGGAGCAGTCTTGGAAGGCTCCTCCTGACTGGTCATTTCAGGTTCTTCCGGCTGATCGCCGGCAATCTTGAACCAGCCAATGGCAAAGGGCGATGCACTCATGATATTTAACTCCAGCCCTTCATCGGTCTTAACGTAATCCTCATTTACTATGGTTCCCGCCTTCAGGTTCAGATCATCGCGGTCTATGGTGATCAAGTGGCTAACTATAAAATCATAGTCGTCCTTGTTGGTCCCTTCCGGGTACTTTAATATAATCTTGATACCATTGGAAGGAAAAGTTTCCTTTGTTACAGGCTGCCATGTCTTACCGCCATCCAGGCTGATGTTCACGGCTACCTCCCTCACTTCCGTGTTTTCCCGGACAAGATTCCCGGAACCGCTCTGTGCCCTGGCAATCACATCCTGCAGCAGGTATTCCGTCAATTCTTCCACCGTATTACAGCCGGTAGCATTCTTCACATCTTCTGTCAAAACCGTATCCGGAATCGCAGACTCCACATTATAATTTACATGGAATGGTGTGGCAGGCTCCTGAACAGGCTCTGTATCATCATCGCTAACATCGCTGTCATCGTCCTCATCCGGTTCAGGATCGTCATCGGGTTCCTGAGTGGGCGCAGGACTTGGTTCCTCGCTGGGCGCAGGGCTTGGCTCCGCACTGGGTGCAGGGCTCGGCTCCTCGCTGGGTGCAGTACTCGGCTCTGCACTGGGTGCAGGGCTCGGCTCTGTGCTGGGATCAGGGCTTGGCTCCTCACTGGGTTCCGGACTCGGCTCCTCACTGGGTTCCGGGCTTGGCTCCTCGCTGGGATCGGGACTCGGCTCCTCGCTGGGTTCCGGGCTCGGCTCTGTGCTGGGATCAGGACTTGGCTCTGGTGTCGGGTCTGGTGTCTGCCCTGCCTTGATAATATTCAGCGTAGGAATCGGGACCTGGATCAAATCAACGTCATAACCAATATAGAATCCCACATCAGGCGACTGATTGTATGCAGAACCGTTACATGCCATCTGAGCACGGTAGGTCGGGTCGTGCATCAGAGAGTACAGGCGGAAATCCTGTTCTTCCCAGGAGGTATAAATTCTGATTGCCTGATTGTCATCAGTCCTGAAAGCAACCTCCTCTCTCCAGTCTCCGAAGATATCAGCCTGGAAGCAGGGGTTTGCCTTAGTGGTATTGTTAGTCTCTACTTCCTCCACTCTGAGGTAATCTACCTGGCTTCCTGACCCGGTTTCTCCATTCACTACCCATTTCGCTATAAATCCGGAAGATGTTCCTGTAGACTTATTATAACTGCCGTCCAGGAAATTCCTTCCCATTGTACCGTCAAACCATACCATGTGGTTTATAGAGGAAGGTCTGTTCGCAAGCTTTGTTCCATCAGCTGCATGAAGACCACCGCTTGAACCATTGAACCAGAATTCACCGCCCTCGTGATAAGGATCGATGTCCCCCGAAGCTGCACGCCCTACATCGGCATCAGCAGTAACTCCCAGCAGGAGCTCCCCTGTTTCAGCATCCCACATTGCCGCTCCAGGCTTATCTTCTTTTGACATTGCCACTTCCAGACCGGGATTCTTCAGATTCATATCCGTCACACGTTCTGCGTCACCATGGCCGCTGAATCTCTCGGCAATGTCTTTCAGGGAATACAAAAGAGTTCCGTCATGGTCAATGGTAGCAGAACCATAAACGATCTCCTGACAGCCGTCACCGTCCACATCCGCGACGGTAAAGCTGTGTGCGCCCTGTCCCGCCAGAGACGCGCTTGCGGCATCTTTGGAATCAATCTTCCACTGCTGTACGATCTTCTTATTTTCAACCGTATAAGCAACCACTACCGCCCTGGTATAATAACCCCGGGCAAAAATTGCAGAAATATGCTCCCCATCCAGGTAAGCCGCACCGGACAGGAAACGCTCGGAACGTCCGCCGTAACTGTCACCCCAGTCGTTTGCCTTTCCTCTCTGAGGGACATATTCAATGGTATCCAGAGCAATACCGGTCTCGCCGTCAAACAGGGTCAGGTAATCCGTACCTTCAATAATACTCCTGCTGCCCCGATGATCCGCGCTGCCGTCACCGATAACCGTTCCGGCTGCATCCCTGGAACCGTCCGCAGTCCTCATCATAACCTCCGCCTTGCCGTCGCCGTCTAAGTCCGCAACAACGGGCTGCGTGTAATGGGCGCCTGCACGGACATTGATGCCCAGATCAATCCTCCAGAGCTGAGTTCCGTCAAGCTTATAGCAGTCCAGGATCACAGGCGAGGTATAGCCGCTCTGGGAGTTATCCCTGGACATACCGTCCCATTTCACAATAAATTCGTATTCACCGTCGCCGTCCACATCGCCGACATAAGTATCATTGGGCGTGTATACATATTCTCCGGTGGAAAGATCCACACGGGAGTCCACCTCATCAGACTTATAGGCAGACATAATGTGGCTCTTGGTCAGCTTGTCATCATAATAAGGTTCCGGCTGGTTCAGGGGAATCTCCATATAAGGATTCTCCCAGACGGAGACCTCATCGCACTTCCCGCTTTCCTTGCCGCCAATCACTACGCTGACCGCATACTTGGACTCCAGGGTTCCCTCTGTATCCAGGAAGCTGGTATTGTCGGATGCGGAAAAGCTGCGGATGCCCACACCGTCGCGGTACAAATTATAGGAAGCATCCTGGGCATACTCGTCTCCCGCCAGCCTCCATCCCAGATAAACACCGCCATCTACCTTGATCGCGACCAGGCCTCTGTCAAGATATTCCGCCTGTGTGTTAAATTTCTTTACGATATCAGCCTTCGCCAGATCGCTGAGTTCGGACTTGCCGCCCACGCCTACCGCTGCAACCTTAAAATAACGCACCATGTGTGTAGGCAGATTCAGTACGAACGTGTTGCTCGTGCTGGTTCCGATCAGTTCATAATCCTCAATCCCGTCCGTCTCATACTTGGTTCCCTTGAGAGAGGTCCTGTCTCTGTCAGACCAGTAAATCTCATACAAAGCAGCGTTCTCCACAGGATCCCAGGCAAGAGTTACGGAATCCTCCGTTATCTCGGAAACCGTCAGATTGGCAGGAGTCGCCGGCTTCACTGCGCCTTCAGCCTTAATGGCAATTTCTACTTCGTTGGTTGCAAAGGTCTCCAGACCTTTCTCGCTGACACCTCTCACATAATAGGTGTAAGTCTGCAATACTTCCACGTTTGTGTCTGTATAGGATGTTCCTTCCACCGTGCCCATATAGGTGACGCTTCCGTCTGTACCACGGCGGTATACATTGTACTTCACACAGCCCAGGGAATCATTCCAGGAAAGAGCTACGTTTAAGTTCGCCGATTTAAGCTCTCCTGTAAGACCTGTGGGTGCTGAAATATTGGAAATAATGACAGCATTGGTTCTTGCATTACTGTCACTTATGGGCTTAAGGCTCATCTTGCCATCCGTAACCACCACATTTCCAATCTCAATAACCTTGAAATTATTATCCGAACCTTTTGAATTGGATGCTTTTCCGGTATAAGCAGCATTATCATTGATCTTGATTTCGGTGGTACCACCCTCCGTGCTGCCTACGACAATCTGGACATTGTAGGTGCCGTTCTCCAGGTCCACATCAAAGCTTCCCTTTGCAGCCCCGAAAAGTACATAATCCTGATAGACATCTGCAGGTATGGATACATAATCCCCAAATGTCGTCACACTTTCCTTACGTCCTTCCAATTTTTCAACAGTAGTGTTCAGACCGTATCCTTTTGTACTGTCATAGCCATAATCGCTCAGACCCTTAGTGGATCCTTTTTTTGCATTGACAAAAATCCCCGTCCAGCCGGCTCCTGTCTTGCTTCCGTCAATATTGAAGTCAAACATATACTCGATTGGCTGAAATTTGGATGGATCCACAATCTTTACGGTAAAGGTTGCTTCCTTACCCTGATAGGTGACGGTAATAATCTGGCTTGCCGCCTCCCTGCTGCTGTCAAAGCCGCTGAAACTGCAGTCTGCAGTATCCACGTCTGCGGTCTTGCCGTTGTCATAGGTAGCAGTGACAATCATTCCTTCAGGGCTAAATTCCTCTCCCATTTTATAAGTCAGCTTGGAAGGCTTCTTCGTTACTTCGATACTTTCTATCACAGGCTGTTTGATGATTACGTCAAAGGTCGTTGTAACAGTATTGCCGTCCGCATTCTTTGCTACGGATGTTACCGTAATCTGCTCCGTGCCTGCTGCCTCCGCTTTCAGGCTGCCTACTGTGTAATCGCTTTCGGACAAGGTCACTTCGTCAGCGCTGTTGCTGTAGACAGCCTTCACTACCAGCCCTGTCTTGTCCAGCTCCGTATCGCCGATAAAATATTCCGTCTTATCAGGCGCTGTTGCGACACTAATTGATACAATTGTTGCATTATTTACATTGATTGTAAAAGTAGTGAAAATTGTGGGATCTTCCTTACTTGTCAATGTGATGGTCTTTACGCCTGCGGTAGAAGTATCAAAGCCGCTGATTTCATAAGCCTCCTCTATCTTCTCCACAGTATCAAGTATCTTGTCGTCTCCCTGACCATCTCCTTTGCTGTAATGCTCCGTAACTACCATACCTGTCAGATCGCACGTCGTTGCCCCGATGGGATAGTCTGTTTTGACAGGATTTGTCGTTACCTCCACACCTGACAGAGCCATGGCATTGGTTGCGGCAATGCAGAAATTGTCAATTGCCACACTTGCGCCATTTGCCGCCAGTTCAACAGAACCGACGGAAAACGAATTAACACCGTCCGTAGCACTGCCGTTCATATGGGCTGTTGCTCCTTCTTGCTTATCCGCGACAGCAGCTGCCCAGCCATCTACCTCTTTATAGTCTTCCCCGGTAACTGTGGTCTTATATACCCAATCCTTTTCATAGGAATCTTTAAGGTAGATATTGGTCTTAAACTGCAGGCTGCCCGCTGCATTAGAGGCATCCAGATCAATTTCTGTTTCCAGCTTGATCCAATCCTTTTTTGCCCCGCCTGTAGTTCCGGATACAACCGTTTTATAGGCAGTGCCAGTTTTATTATCGCTCAGCTTTCCGCCGGTCTGATTTCCATAATAGATATTGGTATTGCTGAACTGTCCAATATTGATCAGTGCCTTCCCGTCTTTATCAAGAATCCTGTACTCAGCATTCTTTCCATTCTGGTTCAGCTCCAAAACAATCTTCACGACACCGTCGCTGATTTCATATCCCCAATCCTTTTTGACGGTGGCAGCACCACCGATCATCAGCTTCTGTGAGCTGTTTCCGGCTACATTTGTATTGCTCAGGGACAATGCATTACCTGCATCCGTAAAACCAAGATCTTTGACATCCGCTCCCTCGAAATCTGTGTTCAGTATGTTTTTCAACCCTTCTGTTGTGGAAGCAATTGTCACGATCACATCAAAGGTAACAGGATCAACACCTGCGCTGTCTTTTGCCGCAACAGTCACAGTCTTCTTTCCTGTGCTGGCAGTATCAAGAGTTACAGTGTATTTATCCGCACCCAAAATTTCCTCTGTGCCATTGGAATAAACTGCCTTTACCACCATATCGCTTGTATCGAGGGTTTTGCCCATCTCCACATATTTCTGAGAAGGTTTCGTCTCGACTTCAATGGATTGTATTGTCACCGGCCCGCCGTCCTCTACATCCACTGTTGCCTTATAATCAAAACCCATATAAGAAATCGTTACCTCTTTCCCCGTTCCTGGTTCAATGTCATCAAAACCGGGCACTGAATAATCTCTGTCCAAAACCAGATCAGCCAGCTTTACCGTCTCGGAATAGCCTGTGGAATAGGTTATGGTAAGCTCCACTTCTCCAGGGTTAAATGCCTGGTACTGTACCTGGGCGCCGGGATCTCCCGAAAATGTTACATTGGTGATATTGGAGAACTTAAAGTCACCTGCCCATTTTTGGTTTTTACCTTCCTGATAATAATCAACCTTTTGGAACAATTTCTCTGTAAATGTCTGCAAAGTACCATGGGCATATGTAACACTATCCTTTGCAATCAAATCATCCTGTGTGACCTTATTCCCATAGATCCACTTACTGTCATCGGTACTATAGGCTGAGGCTTCGGAATAATATGCCACCTGCAGATCCCACTTCATGATTCCGTCATCGCCTATACTTGAATCATCCAGATAAAATACCGCTTTTCCTTTTATCCAAGTACTCTGTGGGACAATTTCGTCAATCAATTTGATCAGCTTTGCTGGATTTTTGCTGCTGGCCGTTTCTCTCAGGTTTGTCAGCCATAATTCATATCCACTCCCCGATTTGAAAGCCGCAACTGTAAAAAAGGACTCCTTACTGCTGGAGGCTGAATTGCTATTATAAAGAGTTACGCTTTGCTGCTCGTCTTTTTCGGGCATCAGCTCAAACTCAAATACCGCCGTACCGCTGGTAATCGGATCATTTAATGCAACTCCTACAGTGCCCGATTGACCGCTTTTCCACCGCAGCGCATTTTGACCTGATTTACCCGGAGCAGCTGTATTAATCTCCCAACGAGTATCAACGTTATTATATGTCACCCCTTCCGCTGGCAACACATCTTCTCCCTGCCAAGCCACAATATATGGGCTTGCAGCAGTATTTTCCCTTCCTGTTTCCGTCCCACTGCCATTTGTGTAAAACGAATTTTGATTGTCGGATGTTTCCTTCTGGTCTTCCCCTTCCGGTTTCTCCGGCTGAGTGTCTCCTCCGGTCACTTCCTTCTGGTCTTCCCCTTCCGGCTTCTCCGGCTGGG